>NZ_JAMXFI010000180.1:0-16323 GCF_025460875.1 Microvirga yunnanensis | reverse complement strand
GGGACAACCTGCCGGTCCATCGGGCCCGGGCCGTGCAGGATTGGTTGACCGAGCATCCGGAGCAGATCGAGGTCTTCTCCCTGCCCTCTTACAGTCCGGAGTTGAACCCGGACGAAGGCCTGAACGCCGACCTGAAGCACGCCGTGACGCGGAAACCACCCGCCCGCAGCAAGCCCGCCCTCAAGCGCGCCGTCATCAGCCACATGCGCCGGCTCGCCAGGTCGCCCGGCCGAATCCGCAGCTACTTTGGGCATCCGTCATTCCGCTATGCCGCGTAGTTCAAGTTCACCCAAGCCGGATCAGTAAGCCTGTGCGGACATACAAAGACGCCTTGGCCGAGATGCTGTCTTGAAACCTCGGCCAAGGCGTTGGTGGTCCAAGGGAGAGAAACCACACGATGAAGATAGGCTTCCCGCCGATGACAGCAAGGCACCCACACACGACAACGCCCTGACAGAGTTAGCCGTGCGGAGCTCACTGTCAGGGCGTTTTTGTGATGCCGGTTGCAACACCACGCCGCCACCATGCGCCATGAATGCCGGAAATGCAACCGAACGCTGTGCACAAGTACGAAGCGCCCTGGCGAGAGGCTGAGCACCAGACCTCTCACCAGAGCGCGTGCGATGTGTTCCGGCATCGCACGGTTCATGTAGATACGCGCACGACGAGCCGCTGTGTGACGACGCACACCATCGGTTCGGAACACGATGATGCGACGCCGTCCTGACGAACCGCTAGCGGATGCGCTTCCACGCAATGAAGGCGTCGGATGCTCAGCAGGCCGAGGTTGGCGATCTGGCAGATCGCTTCAGGACTCTGTCGCAGGCTCAGTGCCAACTTGGAACTGAGCTATCGAGAGAGCCGCCCTTGATCGAGGGGCGACTTGCCGCCTGATAGTGGATGCCTCCGCACACTGGCTGCTTTTTCCTGCTTTGCGTCCATGCTGCCACAGGAAACGCACTTAGACGTCAGTCCGGATGGCAAATCTATCAACCTTCGGGCTTTTTGGATGTCCTGAGAGAATGAGCTTGGTGAGAACCTCGTAAACGGATTGCGGGCCGCAATCATGCGTCCGAGCCGCGCATTGCTCGAAGAAGCTGACGTACTCTTCACACTGGCGCGACCGTTGTGTCTTTGGGGTCTTGGCACACCGTGTGTATGCCTGCCGCACACTTGGTGGAGGATCGAACGCCTCGAACACCTGCTGGGCTGGCGATCGGGTGATTGTCTCGTGGGTAACGATCAATGTGGCAGGGCCCAGGAGGACAGCGAGAGCGATGAAGCCGGGATGTATCTTCCGCATCGGCTTACCTCGGACCTTTATGGTTAAGACGAAGTTAACCCATACCGCCCGAAATGGAAGCACGTAACAGCCGATCGCACTTCGCGATGCTGATCTTAAGGAAGCTAAAGAGATGACAAAGCGCCCCGAGCAAGAGGACGAACAACCCGGAACGAACGAGACAGCAAGCACGCCCCAGTTGGATCGCTTGGAGAGGCTGGCCAACGCGGCCGCCACCGCCGCGCAGGCGAAGCAGTGGCGGGCTCGGAAAAACGGCATTGATCAACAAGAGGAGCCGTCGGAAGTCCGCAACCTCAGCCACGACGCAGAAGCGAGAGCTCGGGCCGAGGAAGCGATGCTGCGGATGATGGCAAAGCCACAAGGCAAGCGACGTGGATATTGATGATCTGACATCTTATTTGAAACATTGATCCTGACATTTGGTCGATCAAACCGGGATTAAGGGAGTGTTCAGCCCTTGCTGGCCATGGTCCCGCCCCTCTTTGCCCCTGCGGATTGCAGCGAGGCGCAGTTTAGGAGTTTTACAATGACCGAAGCCAAAGCAGCCAAGAAGCCGAACCCCGCTCTGGCGAAGCCGCTGCAGCCTTCGAACGAACTGGCAGCCGTTGTCGGATCGGCGCCGCTCCCGAGGACGGAAGTGGTAAGCAAGGTGTGGGAGTACATCAAAGCCAACAACCTGCAGAATCCTGCGAACAAGCGGGAAATCCTGGCGGACGACAAGCTTCGGGCTGTGTTCGGTGGCAAGGACAAGGTCAGCATGTTCGAGATGAACAAACACTTTGCGCAGCATCTCTCCTGATAGTCCAAGCACGGGCCAAGTGTCCGGCCAATGCACGAATTGTTAAGCCTGGCCGTTCCAAATTGCCTGTAACGGGCGCGTTGCGTATCTGCCCGAACAATCTCCACAGCCCCCAGGCTTGGAGTTGGCCCTGGCTGAGAGCCCTTACCCTCTCGGCTGGGGCTTTTTATTCGACTCAACGGATGCACCTTCAGCAGTCTCTTGTGAGACCTAAAGGCTGCATTCCGGATTGAGCGGCATTTATGCCCTAAGCCTTTGCTCGCGCAACGCGCTGCCCCCGTCATGGCGAGCCTCTGTGCTCACGCTCCAACCACCATCGAGTCAGATCCTGCGATTCCGTTCAACTCCAAACAGCTCTAGCCTCATCAAATCACAAAGTAAGGATACCTCATTGCCTTGGCCTGCGCTCGTAGTCATGCCAATTTCGAAGCTGCCACTGGAAGGGGGAAGCCTGGCTATTGCCGTCCGCTCCTCAGAAACTCAATGGCATGCGCGTGCTCGTCTGTGAACACGCCAGCAGTAAGAGGGCCACCGAACACGGCACCCGTATCGAGATTGGTACGATATGGGCGCACCTCGGGGCTGCCGGTCTCACTCGGCGTATGGCCATGAACCACATGCTTGCCGAAGTCGTAGTCGACCGACAGAAACTCGTCCCGGATCCAAAGTTTTGTCTGATCGTCCTGATCGGGCAGGCTGAGGCCAGGATGAAGTCCTGCATGGACGAAGTAGCGGCATTCATCCTCGTACAAGGTCGGAAGGCCAGCGATCCAGGAGAGGACGTCAGCCGGGATTTCTCTAGGATGCGAGACGCCGAAGGACGCCAGAGTCGCGTACCCACCGCTGCCAAGCCACCAGGAGATGGCGGCAGGCTCCCTCACGACTTCGAGCAGCATAGCCTCGTGATTGCCCTTGAGGCCGATCACGCTCTCTGGCCACTTCTGCTGAAACCTGCGCACCAACGCGACCACACCGGCGCTATCAGGCCCACGATCGATGTAATCGCCCAGGAACACAAGCTTGCAGGAGCGTCCGTTTGCGTGAGTGATGATCTGAGGGAGCAAGTCCACTAGCAGAGCGAGCTGCCCATGCACGTCCCCAATGGCGTAGGTCAGCTTTTCACTCATGCCACCACCATTTCTCAACCCGGCCAAAGCCTTGTTGATGATCCCAGGCCAAGCCGGGATCTAGCGAAAAACCTCAGCTTGAAAGTTTCCAAGCCCGCGAAAGAGCAAAGTCTCCTTGAGCTCCAGGAGTAACCTCTTGAATGGGCGAATGTGCCGGGCTCCATTGTGTCAATCTGCCAATCCGCAGAACGTGGTAACCACTTGTCGGTGTAAGGCATGGCCTTCCGGCGCCCAGCTCTGGCGTCTAAGATTCTAAGTTGCGTCTTGTGATCCGGATTAGGAGGTTTAGGGCATGGACTCTGTGGTAAGATGGGTTTGTGAGCTGATCGGCTTGTCAGGCTGCAAGATGTTATCCCCGGCTGATGTGGCCCTGTTCGCCTGGGCGGTCTCGATGGTTGGAATAATTGTAGTGGTACTACTCGTCGGTTTTGTGCTCGGGCGGAGCTCACGCTAGCCCGATTTCCTTCCAAATCAAAAGGCACGAGCCAATCCCATCCAGCGAGCGCTTACAAACTCACCAGCCAACGCTGGCACAAGCCCCAGCATAGCAGCCTGACGCAGTCCGTCTCGATAGTGGCGGGGACACTGCTTTGTGAAATCGCCGCGGCTTGGGGATTCTGCCCTGCGTGAGGTCGAGCCAAGCGGGGCGGCGGTATCAAGCCGATCAGTCCCATGTCCGCACCGCATCAATCTGAATGACAGACGGCGCTACCGATTCACTGGTGAAGTAGCAAACGCGATGCAGCCAATTGTGTGTCCGGCTACTTGCCCTGACTGCGGCGCGACAGCGAAATATTGTAAACCGAGGACCGGATCGCGAACATGGGGTCGTTCGCCGGGCCAGCGACGCCGTCCGGCAGGTTGACGACCGGATCGAAGGTGGCCGCATCGCAGGTGGCGTTCGGCTCAAGGGCGGTGATCGCGATTGTACCGAGCTTCACCTGCTTGCGGTTCTCCTCGGGCCAGGGGGCCGTCACGTCATCGGTCGGGTCGGTCGCTTCACCCAGGATCGCGACGAGCTCGAAGCTGGCGGGCTCCTTGGCAAGGCGTTCCTTCAACTCGTCCACATAGAAGTTGTCCGGCTTCGCCTTGAGCTCCTCGTCACTAAGTCCGAGCTGGCCTGCCGTGGTGGCAGTCTTGAGCTTGGCCACTTTCGCTTCGCCATGCGCGTTCGTCAGGGTGAAAGCATGCACGGCCCAGTAATCTGTACCGGCAAAGCTCGCCGGTACTGGGCGGGCATTGAGCCACGCCGCCTGTCGAACCGTCTCGGGGTTGGCGGCTTGGAACGCCCGGATCTTCTCGGCATCAGGTTTGCCGTCCGGCCCCGGACGACGGGCCATGATGCCCTCGAGTTGCTGTTGTGGCGTTCGGGCAATGAACATCGGAGCGGAGATGAATACGAGCACCATGTCCCCCAAAGGGTCACCGAAGCGCACGGCAAAGCCCCGCGTCACGGGTTTGGTCTTGTCCGAGATGTTGGGATTGCCGCCAAACATAGAAAAGCGGGCCGTCACTGGGACCGCCTTAGTAAAATGCGGGGCCTTTGACAGGTTCGCGGCCTCTGATGAGGGCGTGAATGAGCCTTTGACGCATACACCCTTGGCTCCGCCGGCGCGAACGTTGGGGGGAGTGCCGGACGCGGCGACCAAGGCATTCACGATGGCTTCCGGGTCAGCAGTCTGGGTGGCGGCAGGAGTGACGGTTACGGAGACTACAAAAGACGCAGCACAAACCTGGATAAGGCGTCTCGACGTCATGTTGATCTCCCTGCTGGTCTGTCACCCAAGGCAAGACATGCGATCGTACTCCCAGTCTGTCGGCGTGTCCGAGCACCCTGAAATTGATCAACGGCGTCTGTTTGATAGTGGAACGTTGTTGAGCCCAAGGGCACTGGGCGATCGAGAGGATGCCGGCGCTCTGATGGCGTGCGGCACCTCTCTCCACGCCCTCATTGCCCTACAGGATGACGTCTCCGGAGCTGAAAAAGCCGACAACCTTGATCTCGAAGTCGGCCACCTTGTCACCATCCGTATCGCCCCGAAGAATTCCATTGGAGAAGCGAAGCTGTCCGTCCCTGCCCGTAAAGGCAGCATCCAGGTCATTCCTGTTAACCCACCTGAATGCCTGATTGCCGACAGTGTCCTCATCTGCATCAATGGTCCGGAGGTCGATCCTATCCTCCCCGGAAAAGTAGACGACATCCCGTTGCGAGCCGACACTCGACTCCTGCACCGTGTTAAAGTCGTACCGGTCCGCGCCGGCATCACCGTTCATTCGGTCTCGACCCAAGCCTCCAACCAGTAGGTCTCTCCCGTTCCCGCCGAACAGTCTGTCGTTGCCGTCCTCTCCAAACAACTGATCACGGCCGTTCTCGCCTCTCAGTATATCGTTGCCGCCAGCGCCGTGGAGGTGATCACTACCACTCCCGCCGAAGAATTGGTTCGCGTCGGCGTCTCCAAACCCCTCGTCGCTGCCATTTGAAAACTGGAAGCGCTCGATCGAGTCGAAGGTATCGCCGCGCGCCTGACCGGTGCTCCGGTCTTCGTTTTCGAGGTCCAACGTGACGGTGCGCGTGTACCGCACGGTATCTCTCCCCGGGCCGCCAAACATCTGGTCGGCATCGGCGCTGCCAAGCAGGGTATCGTTGCCCCCTTTGCCATCCATAATGTCGCTGTCGGGGGTGCCACGCAGCGTATCAGGGCCTGGGCCGCCTTCGATAATTGAGCTCGAGCTCGTAACGGTATTGATCGCCACTGTATCGGTGTTGGAGGCGGTGTTCTGGTTGCCTGCCGCATCCGTAAACCGGTCGGCCGCCACCGAGACCGAGCCGGTGCCATTGACGTTGTCGGTTGCCGTGAACGTCGCCGTTGCCGACAGACCATCGGCGGCGATGACGAGCCCGGACAGCACGCCGTTGGCGACACTCGCGTCATCCAGCGTGAAGCTTCCTGCCGCGATCGCCTCCGAGAAGGTGAACGTCACCTGCGAGCTGTTGTCGGCATCGTTGAGAGCGGTGTCCACGATGTCTACCGTGACGCTCGGCTTCGTGGTGTCGGGAGGGGGCAGGAGATCAGCCACAGCAACCCTTTGAGTGCTGTCGAAGGAGTTGTTGAACGTAACGTTCTCGATATCTCGAAGCGTATCCGTCTCGCCAGTCGCCGTTCTGGTGGCAGTGAAATCCGTGGCCGTTCCGGAGAAGGTGTAATCAGACTGGAGTCCTGCGAGAACGGCAGTATCGGTCCCAGTTCCGCCGTCTAGTGTATCATTCCCCTCGTTTCCAGATAGCCAGTCCTGTCCGTCGCCGCCATAGAGTTGGTCAGCACCATCCGAGGCTACCTCACGACCTGGCCGAGCGTTCCCGAACAGGATATCATCGTCAGCACCACCGTACAGAGTATCTGAACCAGCATAGCCCTGAAGCAAATCATTCCCTAAACCCCACGAAGGATTATTTGGATCGAATGTCGCTTCAGGGCCGCCATAGAGGGTGTCATCACCCTGAGCTGTCATAGTATCAAAGCCTTCTAAGAAGCTATGATCGGCCGGTGTATACATGAGCCCGCCAATGTTCGTAGGGTTACGGCCTTCTGTCGTAAGCTCTTGACCTTGAAAGATAGCCATCGTGCATTCCTCCTCTGATCAGCACTCGGGCAATATTGCCTAGGCCAATCGTACGAAGATGATCAGAAGCTTAGTAATGACTGTATAATTACAAACACGCACGCGGGATGAGCGACCGTTCCTAGTCACTCGCATCAGCAATCTAGGAAATCATTTGCAGGTTTCCACAGTTCTGTATTCAAGTAAATATTCTGCTTTGCAGTCGAAAATGTGGCACAAATCCAAGAAGTCCTGCCAAGCCTAATTAGGCCCTACAGAGAAGGCGGAAGTGGAGTACTACATTTGGGGGATTGGGCGCGGATCTTGCGACGCAGGAGACGACAAATCTATGCTATGACTACCCGCACACAAGAAGATTTACACATTCTAAGACAATCTGAGTGAGACTGAGACATAAAGGTTGTTGATCAGATCGCAATATGTGGCGCATCTTATATCAGACCATCATGAGCTGTCCGACGAGGTGTTCATGCTAGTTCCCGATTTCT
Organism: Microvirga yunnanensis; assembly: GCF_025460875.1. Taxonomy (NCBI): domain Bacteria; kingdom Pseudomonadati; phylum Pseudomonadota; class Alphaproteobacteria; order Hyphomicrobiales; family Methylobacteriaceae; genus Microvirga; species Microvirga yunnanensis. Next base: position 8,985 of record NZ_JAMXFI010000180.1, on the reverse strand, counting down.
TAAGCTCTGCCTCCACCAGATTTCCCGACAAGCCTGCGCTCCTGTCTGGGGATCTGCTGATCTCCTACAGGCGCTTCCAGCTTGACGTTGAGGCTGTTGCCCGAGCGCTCGCAGCATCCGGGATCGTTGCCGGGCAAAGCGTCGGCATCTTCATCAATCAATCCGCTTCGCATTGGTGCGTGCTCTTGGCACTCTTGAGGCTAGGTGCCGTCTCTGTATCGCTGACGAGCCGCCACCAAGCTGAGATACAAGCTCTACCCGACCTTTCTTTCATCGTCTGCTCGGAAAGGGATCAGCCCGACTGCCACGAAACAATTCGGCTTATCAAGATCAACGCGAATTGGCTCAGCACACCATCAAACAGGGGCGTGCGCCTGCCGCCGCCTGAAGAAGCGGAGCATCATTTCGGCAGGATCTGTTTTACCTCTGGTACCTCGGGAAAGCCTAAGGCTGTTCATCTCGATGCGGCCACCCTTAAGCGGCGCCTTTCCAAGACGGCCGAGCGAAGCCACCTCGACGCCAAGTCTGTACTCTGGTGTGGTATTGGTCCGGATTCCGCCTACGGATTCACGGCGCCTGTCGCAGCTTGGCTGGTCGGAGGATCGGTCTGCTTCGCGACGAAGCCTGACAAGGCCTACGAAGACCTGACGAAAAGCAACGTCAACGTGATCATTGCTTCGCCGGCAGCCCTAAACTCTGTTCTTCAGGAGAGCCGGGGAGGCGCCCCCACGCGGTTGAGCGGTCCGGTCATCGTCGCGGGTGGGCGCCTTTCCGTTCGTCTGCGCGATCTCCTGCTGGAGAAGTTTTGCTCGGAGGTTCTGATCGCATATGGGTCGTCCGAAACCGGCGGCATTACGCTAGCCGACGCACTGGTGCTCGATCAACATCCCGGAGCCATCGGCTCACCATTCCCGGATGTCCAGGTCCAGATCGTTGATGCCAATGGCCGAACTTTGCCTCCCGGAACCCCAGGCCGGCTACGAGCTAAAACAAGCAGCACGGCCCCCGGCTACCTGAACGATCGGGTTGCGACTGCGCTGCATTTCGCGGAGGGATGGTTCTATCCAGGCGACATCGCCCAGATTTCATACGAGGGGCTGATCATCCTGCTGGGAAGGGAGGCAGACACCTTGAACATTGGAGGCGTTAAGCTCTCCGCGACCGAGATCGACGAAGCTGCCCGCTCTCAGGTGGGGGTCGAGGATGCCTGCGCGATCGTTCTGCCGGACAGGGGCGAGGGTGTTCGACTGGCTATCGCTGTGGCCGGCCAAATGGACGCGATCAGGAGCCTTCCACCACAACTCCGGGCGACGATGCCAGGCTTGCCTCCCTTCAGTGTGGTGCCGGTTTCGCTGGTTCCCCGTAACTCCATGGGCAAGGTCAACCGGGAGGAGTTTGCACAGGAAATCGCTGAATTGCTCCATAACCCAGAGGCTGCGGCCGCAGTGAGCGGATTTTCAATCATCCAGGATTGACGGGCGCTCTTCCTTAAGGGGCACACGTTGTCGCGGAAAATGAGCCACCCTTTTCACAGAATGCGCTAGCGCCAATGCAACAGGACGCGTTCGAGAAAGGATAGGAAGACCGAGACCGACACGCCTAATACTGAGAGCATAAGAATGCCCACGAATAGCTGGTCGGTTCGCATCAAATTTCCTGACGCCAAGACCAATGCGCCCAATCCATGCTGCGCCCCAATCATTTCCGCCGCCGTGAGCAGAATAAGAGCGATCGAGCACGAGATCCGAGAACCGGAAAGTAGAGCCGGAACTGTTCCCGGCAGTATGATCTTCCAGAGGATGCTGCGCCTTGGGAGGCCGAAGGTTTGCGCCATCCGGATCACGTTGCGGTCGACACTGCCGACTCCTGAATAGGTTGCAAAAACCATTGGCGAGAAGACCCCGGCAGCAATCGTCGCCACCTTCGAGCCTTCTCCAATACCGAACCACAGTATGAAGAGAGGGAGAAGCGCGACCTTCGGGATGGGGAAAATCGCTGAGACTAATGGCAATGCGATAGAGCGTCCCCATGAGAAGAGTCCGATCGCGAAGCCGACACCTATCCCGCAGCAGGCGCCTAGGATCCATCCCAAGATCAACCGCTGCAAGGAAGCGCCGAGATGCTTCAGCAGGTCGCCGCTTCGAGTAAGATCCCTTAACGCAGCCATGACATCGCTCGGAGTAGGGAGACCTATCGAGCTGTTGCCGGACAACGTTGCCACCCACCAAAGAACAAGAACGATAGCGAAGGTCGCAAGGGAGAGCTGGGGTATTGGCCTTGCATTGAATTCACCAAGACGACCGACCGGGGTCTCCGCGTCCGGGAGGGTGGCTATCTGAGCGACTGCATCTGTCTTGGTTCTAAGGTGCATCGACAAGCTCCTGGCCAGCTGCATCGATCTCCCCTCGTATAGTCTCTCGTATCGTCTCCCGCATTGCAACAAGCCTCGGATGCTCCTCGCTACGATCAGCATGGGGAAGGTCGATCTCGATGATCTTTTGAACGCGAGCGGGTCGACGGGACAGAATGACCACCCTGTGGGCCATCTGTGTCGCCTCGAAGACGTCGTGAGTCACGTAGATTGCAGTAAAACGAGCCTCCTCCCACAGCCGGAGGAATTCTCGTTGGAGGAGTTCCCGTGTTCCGAGATCCACTGCAGAGAAAGGCTCATCCAGCAGCAGGACGGCGGGATTTACGACAAGCGCACGGGCAAGTCCGGTCCGCTGACGCATTCCACCCGATAGCTGGTTCGGGTAGGTCTGTGCGAACTCACTCAGTTTGACGCGGTAGAGCGCGGACGAGACCCGTTGACGCCGATCCGGCTTTGGCAAGGCATGATGCTCAAGCGGAAGTTCAACGTTTCTAGCAACCGATCGCCAGGGAACTAAGGCGAAGTCTTGGAAGACGAAGGCTATCGGGTGTAGAGTTCGAGGGGAGGGCGTCCCACGGGTCGAGATGTGACCCGCGCTGGGTACCTCAAGTCCTGCAATCAAACGAAGAAGCGTTGATTTGCCGCAACCGGAAGAACCCAGGATACATACGATTTCGGCGCTCTGGATGTCGAGCGACACACCGTGGAGAACGGGCAAATCCTCATAGGCATGCCACACGTTATCAATCAGAACATCCATCGCCTTTGATTGCTCCTAGCTTGGCCGAAAGCTCGCCACGAGAGAGCTTGTTACGCGACAGTATGAAACGCTTTTCGACCCTAAGTAAGCCACGGAGGAGGCAGACTGCGCAATTGAAAAGAACACTGGCAGAACAGGAAGAGAGGCCCGGCGGCAACATCCGATGGGCTCTGGTCCAGCGCGACACGCGCTCCAGTAAGAGCTGCTGGGCGTAGCCCTGGTGCTGGAAGACATACCGACACCGCACATTGTACGAGGCGGTGCTCTTGGCGCCAGCGAAGAGAACACGACGTCGGCGGAGTTGGTCAATCGCTCGTATTTGCGGTGGGTGAGAGTAGCTTGGCCCCGCTGGCATTAGCGCCTCCCTTGCTCAGAGCGTCAGTTAGTCGAGAAATTCAAGGCGCATGATCTTAGAGACCTCGATTTCTTGACGGATAAATCCGTTCTCGAAGTACCACCGGATCTGTTCCGCGATGTCATGAGCATCTATGCGCCCACTAGGATCAACATAGAATGCAGCGTCCCGAACCTTCCTTTTCGCCGCCTCGGGGTTTTCATTCGGATAGAGATATTTCGCGATCACGGAAGCGGTATCGTCGACTTGTGCTGCCAGTTGGGTACCGGACCCAGGATCCTGCGCATTGAGGTGGGCGTAGTCTTGCAATCCCCGTTTATAAGCTCGCAGGAACCGACGGACGGCATCAGTCCGGTTCTGGAGGGTGCTCTCGGTCGCGAAGACGCCGCCGAACTGAAGGGTTCCGAAATCGGCATAATTCGCAAGCCGAACCACATCTCCCGATTCGAGAAGATTTGTTGCGATGGGCGGAGCAATGATCGCCCATGTTACTTTGTTTCCTTTAAGGGCGGCCACCAGGTTTGGCAACGATTGGAAGGGTTGAATGGGGATAGAACGAAGAGGTACACCATGCATGCGGGCGAGCTGACCGAGTTGATAATGGGAAGGTGAACCAATCTGCGTGAGGCCGAACGGTTTATTGAAAAGCAGCTCGATTCTGTTCACACCAGCGTCGAATTCCGCTTTTGTGACAAGGATTATATTTCCGGGATAGCCTCTTTCTTCTCGCGCCTGTCCTGCGATGATTTTCAGCTGCCCGGACGCGGCTAGATTGAACAGCGCGGCGCTAAGCGCTGTGACACCAAATGTGAGATCGCCAGAGGCCACAGCGGTTGCAATCGTTGGGGCCGCTTCGAAGAACACGATTTCGACCTCGAGATTTTCGTCGTCGAAGTATTGGCGCTCCTTCGCGAGGAAGAGTGGACCCGAGGAGCTGAAGCGAAGAGCTCCGACGTTGATCTTATCTCGAGTTTGCCCGTTGGCCTCCGAGAGCAGGCTTAGGAGAACCAGAAAACAGATCAGCACCGTATGGAAGGCAGAGTGCTTAAGCTCTGGGTGCATGACAACCTCCAATCGCTGGTGTCGGCTTTGGACCTCGTCGCGGAGACCTCATCAAGAGCAATTTCAACGACTAATACATCGGTAGCCAGTACTTTTAGGGCGGCCAGGGCTACAGTACTTCCGAATTTCCTGCAGCCAATAGAGTTAGGCTGGCTGTAGTCCTGCCCCGCTTGCCCGCAAGCTGCGGGACTTCGAGCCACGCAAGGAGCACGTCACAGGTGGCCTGCCCCATGTGGGTGATCCGGATGTGATGTTAATTCAGCGTTGGTCTGGGCGCCAGCTTGGAAGCCGGTAGCAAGACCTCTGGTGCGGGCGGCCGGGTAGCCCAAGGATGAGTGCGGGCGCACCGTGTTGTAATGCCGGCGCCAATTTTCGATCACCACCTTTGCCTCCTCCAAGGTGTAGAAGATCTCTCCTTTCAGTAATTCATCGCGCAGCTTGGAGTTGAAGCTCTCGCAATAGCCGTTCTCCCATGGGCTGCCCGGCTCGATGTAGGCTGTCTTGGCGCCCACAGCCGTGATCCACTCGCGCACGGCTTTAGCCACGAATTCGCTGCCGTAGTACATGGGGAAGCAGCGCGGCGGAGCTGGTCCGGGTTGCGCAGCCGCGCTGCCCGGGGTGGTCATGGCCAGCCGACAGGTCTCACAGTGATGTCGCTGAACACACACTGGAGGCCGACCGACCATGACCGAGCTCAATCGTACACCTGTCCCTGCCACTCTGGTAGCAATCGACATCGCCAAGCACCGCCACGAGGTGCTCATCGAGGCTGCCGGCCATCAGCGGCGTCGGCGGCTTACCATCTTGAGCAAAAAGGCGGAGTATGACCGCCTCGTCGAGATCATTATGGCTTACGGCGGCCCAGTGCTCATCGACTTTGAGGCCACAGGCGATTACCACTGCGGGCTGGCCTACCGCCTGCTCTCAGCCGGCTTCGAGCTGCGGCTGGTCTCGTCCGTGGCGCTCGCCCGCACCCGGGAGGCGCTGCACAATGGTTGGGACAAGAACGATCCCAAGGACGCACAGGTGATCCTGCATATGCTCCGGATTGGAGCGACCCAACGCTGTGTCGATCCCCTGGCGGCCGGGATCAACGACCTGCAGGAGCTGTCAAAAACCCACGAGGCGATCTCCAAGGCCAAGACCGAGACCTGGCACCGGATCCTGACCCATTACCTGCCTCTCTACTTTCCCGAGATCGAGCGTTTCGCCGGCAACAGCCGCTCCGACTGGTTCCTGGCCTTGCTCGAACGCTTTCCCACGCCCTCCAGCATCATGGCCCTGGACCGGGAGAGCTTTATGGAGGAGGCATGGCCCGTGATCGGCCGCAAGGTCTCCAAAGCCCGGTTGCTCAACGATATCTATGAGACCGCACGCTCCTCTACGGCTCTGCCCGTAGCAGAAGGCTCTGCGGCCATCGCCATGTTCCGTATGGTTCTGGCCGAGGTCCGCAGTCTGATCCGACAGAGGGATCAGATTGAGAAGCTCGCTCATGCAATACTGGCTGATCACGTTGACTATCAGCGGCTGTGCACGATCCCGGGAATTGGACCAATCCACGCCCTGACCATCCTGGCGGAAGCCGGTGATCTGCGCCGCTTCGGGCACCACCGCCAGTTCCTGAAGTTCTGTGGTCTTGATCTGGCCACCTGCAAGTCGGGCACGTTTCGTGGCCGCACCAAACTGTCGAAGTACGGCAATGCCCGCTTGCGCCGGGCGTTGTGGATGGCCGCTCAGGTCGCAGCCCGCCAGCGCGACAACAGCTTTCGGGATAAACTTGGCCGCTACACCGAGCGCGATCGTCACGATGCTGATCTGCGCCGCAAGGCCGTGACCGCTTTGACCGCCAAAATGGCCCGTGTGGTGCACGCGGTGATCAAAGGCGGAGCAGAATACCGGCCGTTCTTTGAGCGTCCGGTGCCGGGTGGAAGGACCTCTCTCTGTGTGGGCCGTGAGGGCGCGCAAGCGACCCTGTAGATAATGTTTGGGCCTTCCACCTGGCGTGTATCTCGTATTGAGGATGGTGAGGACCACGGCAGTGCGAGCTCCGCTGGATCCTGTGTTTGCTATGGGAGAGAACAATCCCGTTGACGGTGGAAGCCACCTGGCTCAATCTTTTTGAAGCGCCGATCCAGCAAATCGGCGTGCTGAGATCTGTTGGCCCAGTGCCCCTGCTGCTCCCCCACATAGGACGTTGTCGGAACGAATATGGCCCGGAACACCGCGCAGGATGAACAGGTCCGAGAGCACGTCGATCACATCGACGGCTTTCAGCTTCCGGTTCACCCGGATGGCCAGGCACTCGCGCGTGAATTCGTCGATGATGTTGAGCATGCGGAACTTGCGCCCGTTATGGGTGCGATCCTCAACAAAGTCATACGACCAGACATGATTAGGATACTCGGGCCGCAAGCGGATGCAGGATCCGTCGTTGAGCCAGAGCCGTCCCTTCTTGGGTTGTTTCTGTGGCACTTTGAGCCCCTCCCGTCGCCAGATCCGCTCGACCCGCTTCTTGTTCACGAGCCAGCCGGCCTCCCGCAGCAGGGCCGTGATGCGCCGGTAGCCATAACGGCCGTACTGGGTCGCCAGGGCGATGATGTCGGCCGTCAGGGCCGCTTCATCCTCCGGCTGTTTGGGGATCTTACGCTGAGTGGAGCGATGCTGGCCCAGAACCCGGCAGGCCAGCCGTTCCGAGATGCCGTACTTGGCGATCACGTGATCCACACAGGCGCGACGGCGGGCGGGGCTTACCAGTTTCCCGAAGCGGCCTTTTTCAGGATCAGCTTCTCCAGGGTCAGATCGGACACAGCCCGGCGCAGCCGGGCATTCTCCATCTCCAGCTCTTTGAGCCGCTTGACCTGATCGGATTTGAGGCCGCCGTACTCGGATCGCCAGCGGTAGTACGTGACCTCGGTCACGCCGATCTGCCGGATGGCCTCTGCCACCGTCCGACCTTGTGCCGTCAGCACGTCCACCTGCCGCAGCTTGGAAACGATCTCTTCGGCCGTGTGCCTTTTCTTACCCATGTCTCAGTCCTCCTTCGGCTCAAAAGCCATACTTCAGGGAGGATCACTTTTCAGGAGGCAGACCAATACGAACCGGCTCATTGAAAAGGGCTTTCGTTTCGCGGATTCCGAGGGGAAGAACCAGCTTGCCGCGGCTTCTGTGGGTGTCGACTTGGCAGCGCACTCTCCAGCGATTGCCCGGCCAGCCTAACCAATTGGAAGGGCTGCGGCGCGCCCTTGGCCGCCATCTGACCGGCGGCTCTGTCTTCGAACGGGCAGGGACGCCGTAGACAGGTCTAGCGGGTGCTGTACACGACAACGATATCGCTTTGGGCCCGTTGCCCCACTGTCGCCAAATCGGCCGTGAACACTTCGGCTCAGCCATGATGGAGCCAAGTCTCTTCATGGCCATATGCCGGGCGCGGAATCGAGGGCGGACGGTTAGGAGAAGGGCGAGATCTTTGCGACCGAGACCGAGGCGGGTCAGGCGCTCGAAGCGCTGGCCGCTTCGAAGCGGCGCGGGTATCGGGATCTGTGAAGTCCTCGCGTGAAACCTACCGCGCAATTTCGCGTAAGGTCTGGTATGGAACCCAACAAAAAAGCGCCCCGGTTGCGATCCGGGGCGCTTGAGTTTGGGAGCAACGTCCAACGAGAGGACGATTTGAACTTAACCCCTCTGGCGCTCGAGGACTGTGAACCAGATCACACAGGCGCTTTTTTCGTGAAAATCTTTCAAGCGGCGTCCGGAGGACGTGGATCCGACCATGTCGGTCCACGACGAGAAAACACCCTCCTGAGAGATCAGGAAGGCGGGAAATCAAAGCGAAATGGGAGAAGGGGCGGAGCGCCACAAGCTCACAGCTGATGACGCTCCCCTCTGGCCAGACCTACCCGAACGGGAAGAGGTGGTCGAGGTCAACGGCCGTGTTGACCGCCGTCTGATTGATCAGGTTCGTGTCGATATGGAAGTTCAAATCCGAAGAGTCATGGCTCCCCTGATCAACGACGGTATCGCGATCATCGAGGGCTGCAAACTGGGACGAATGGGCGTCACCATCGAGAGCCGTGTTGACCGCTGTCTGGTTGATGACGTTGGTGTCGACTTGGACATTGATGTCCGGAGCGCCGGACGACCAATCCCAGCTGTCTCCGGAATCGAAGAAGGTATCGCGATCATCGATAGCAGCCGCCTGGGCTGAAGTCGCGTTGCCGCCAAGAGCAGTATTGACCGCGGTTTGGTTAATATCGTTGAAGGAGAACTCAAAATCTGGCATAGAATGACCTCTTCAAGTAGGTGTTTCCCGTAATACCGGCCGAGAGACCCTCTCAGCGGGCAATCCTTGAAGCCTGAATGACTTTTCAGTCTAGGGCTGTGAACCGCATCACAGCCAAAAATCGCTCTGCTTAAACGCTGATTGCAGAGAGATGCTTT
>NZ_JAMXFI010000018.1:0-102297 GCF_025460875.1 Microvirga yunnanensis | reverse complement strand
GTCGTGCACAGCCGCCTGGCCGCCGAGCCGAAGCTGGCCAACCGACGCTACAAGCCACCCGATTCAGACGCTTTGCCACCAGCCCTCCAGGTTGTCGCTCACGCCAAGGAGGTCTCGCATCCAGACAGCTAGGGCGTGTTGTCGCTTGAACTGATTGGATCGGCTTGCGTTTTGCTCCTCCGCGCCCAGGAGGAGCAATGCTCAGCGACGGACAATGGGCTCTTCTGGAGCCTCTGATTGAAGCATGCCGGCCGAAAGGCAAGACCCCACCACAGGACTTGCGGCGCACTCTTTCTGCCATCCTGTGGCGGCATCAGAACGGAGCCAAGTGGCGGGCCGTCCCTGAGGAGCTGGGACCCTGGTGGCGGGCAGCCCAGATCTTCATCCGCTGGGCACGAGCTGGCGTCTGGGACCGCTTGCTGAACCTTGTTCAGCAATCTGGGATCAAGCTCGGGATGGTGTTTCTCGATGGCACGAGCGTGCGGGCGCACCAGAAGGCCGCCGGGGCACGCCGAAAGGGGGCTCTCAAGCTCAACGAGACGATCGTGAAGCACTTGGCCGGTCTCGTGGCGGCTATGGCACCAAGGCTTGCGTGATCGCTGACGCCTCTGGCCACGCCATCGCGTTTCGGATTGCACCCGGTCAAGCGCATGAGCTGCCCCATGCCATTCCGCTGCTGGAGCAACTGCCGGGTGTGCCAACATGGGTGGTCGGAGACCGCGGCTACACCAGCCATGCCTTTCGCGAGCATGTCTGGAGCATCGGCGCACGCCCTGCGATCCCGCCGCAGCGCCATGAGGCGCCGGTGGCATGCCCCGAGTGGATCTACACCAACCGCAATGTCGTCGAGCGGCTCTGGGCCAGATTGAAGGAGTGGCGAGCCGTTGCGACGCGCTACGAAAAGACGGCCTCATCGTTCATGGGCATTCTCTGCCTCGCCGCGACACTCGATTGGATCAAGCGATGACACGCCCTAGTAGCTTGGCCATCATCGCGCCTTTCTGGGCTGACGTGGACACAAGAGGAGCAGGATCTCAGGTCACCTATGGCCTGAACCACGAACGTGATTCCTTCATCGTTACGTGGAGCAACGTCGATTATTACAATGCGGTCGCATACGGTCACACATCGAAGTTCAACTCCTTCCAGCTTGAGTTGACCGACCAAGGTGGCGGCAATTTCAACATCATCTTCCGCTATGGGGGACTTACCTGGACGACGGGCGATGCCTCCTATGGCTCCAACGGCCTTGGCGGGTATGTCGCTCGTGCCGGGTTTTCCTCGGGAGACGGCGAACATTATTTTGAACTGCCGCAATCTGGCTCTGAGTCGGGAATGCTCGGCCTGACGTCTTCACCCGGTAGCATGAATAACCCGGGTGTTTGGGAATTCGAGGTCCGCAGCGGCGAGGTGAGAGGCATCGGCTCTGAACGTGGCGACAGCTTGTTCGGCGACGATAGCGACAACTTCATTGACGGTCGTTCCGGTAATGACCGCATTGAAGCAGGCGCAGGCAATGACCGTGTTCTCGGCGGCTCTGGAGACGATACGCTCGTTGCCGGACACGGGCAGGGTAATGACACCTACGATGGCGGCGCCGATATCGATACCATCACGTTCACGAGCACCAGCCGTGGCGTGACGGTCAATCTCTCCGCTGGAACGGCGTACGGTTCAGAAACCGACTCTGATCTCATCACCGGTGTGGAGCACGTCATTGCAGGCTACGGCAACGATACTGTTGTCGGCGATGCACTCTCCAACCGTCTGTCTGCCCTGTCCGGCAAGGACACCATCAAGGGTGAAGCCGGTGACGATTTGCTGTTCGGCGGCTTGGGTAACGATAAGCTGTACGGAGGAGACGGTTGGGATACTTTCGTCTTCGACTCGAAGCTCGGAACTTCCAAGACCGACCGGAAGGTGAACTTCGATACCATAAGCGACTTCAAAGTGGCTGATGACACGATCTGGCTCGACAACAAGGTCTTCACCAAGCTCGGGAGGAACGGCTCAGAGGCTGCTCCCGCATTGCTGAACAAGAAGTACTTCACGGTCGAAGATAAGGCCAAGGACGCGAACGACTACATCGTCTATAACAAGAAGACGGGCGTTCTGTCCTATGACTCAGATGGCTCAGGCGCGAAGGAAGCGGTGGAGTTCGCCCAGTTGAAGAAGGGTCTTGCTCTGAAATTCAATGACTTCTTCGTCGTTTGATCATCGAAGCAAATGATAGTGTTAAGGCGCTCTGGTGCAAATCAGAGCGCTTATTTTCTTCAGGTGAAGAATCTAGGGCAGCATCGAGCTTCTCCTGTTAGGGGACGCTCCGCTTAAACGCTGCCGGAGGGTGTCCCTGCCAGAAATCCAGCAGGGCTCATTCGTCGGCTAGGGTCATTGATCGACATGAAACGCCCCAGCTGGGGAGGGGCTATTCCTCGGCTGGGGCGATTGGGTGCCTGAGGGCACCGTCTCGGACTGCAAAACGTGGCCAGTGAGGACCTTGTGGTCAGCCTAAGCTAACGCTCAGTTTTGGCTTTCTGGGGTCGAAGCACGGTAGAGCGCACGTAGCTCCTCCACTGACTCCTGAAGAGGCGATCGCCTTACTTGGTGGCGAGCCAGAATGTCCTGCCTGATGAACGCCTTAAGTTCCTCTTCAGCGCCGCTGTTGTCGAGCCGCTCCAACTCTTGTGCGGTTCGCCGGTCCATGCTCTCAACCGCGTTTAGAAGATAGTGAAGCTTCTCTTCGGCCGTTGAGGCAAGCACAGAAGGATAAGCGTCCGCAACGGCCTCTGTTTCCGATTTCGATTTGAATTCCATGCCATTCCCTTGCAATTTGAAGCTTGTGCGGTCAGTGAAAATCGATTGGGGCGGCATAAGGCCATGCTGCTGAAGCGTTCGCAATCCTGAAATCTCCAACTAACACTTACTGAGTATCTGAGGGTGTTAGTTGAAGATTGGCCATAGCTCTCGTGGTAGCGTCCTTTGCTCAGCAGTTCCTCATGAATCACTCGACCCCGCTGAAGCCCTCACGGCTTCCCAGTTCGCCAGTTGATCCACTCGTTCATTCTCAGGGTGACCAGCGTGGCCCTTGACCCACTTCCAAGTGATTTTCCGGCCCACCATGACAGCGTCCATCTTCATCCACAGATCCTGGTTCATGACAGGCTTGCCGTCAGCCTTGCGCCACCCTTTGGCCTTCCACCCACGGAGCCACTCGGTCGCGCCTTTGATTACGTACTGGCTGTCGCTGTGGATCACGATGGGAAGATCCTGAGGGACAGCTTCAAGCGCCTTGATGGCTGCTGTCATCTCCATCTTGTTGTTCGTCGTCGAGCGGTCGCGTCCGACGATGATCTGCTCATGGCCTGCAATAGTGACCACAGCGGCATAGCCTCCTGGTCCAGGGTTACCGAGGCAAGCTCCGTCTGTGAAGATAATGGCTTGATTGTTCATGAATTTCTCGATGGGCTTGTTAGTGAAAGAGCTTGTTCTGGGGATCGAAAGAGCGGGCTTAGAGCAGGGGAGGGATTAAGATCAGGTGACCAGAAGGGCAGCAATCGCTATTGCCAAGGTTAACCATCGGTTAGCCTTATGGGGTCAGGCTTGAGGTCCAACATTTGAGGAGCCTCGTTATGCGTACCCTTAAGACCTCTCTCGGCCTCCTTGCAGCAGCTGTTGTGCTCGGCCCACTCGTCACCGTCTCAGGATATGCTGCAACCATTGTGGCAGCAGCCATGGTGGCTCCGTAACGGGTTCCTCACATGATCCCTCTGCTTCCCCTGAAGCTTCGCGTAGCGGCTCACCAGCGACTGCGTGATGTCGACAAGACTGGTGACGTGAGCCCTGCGAACTCCTCCAGCTGAGGTGAGAGTCCGTCCAACGTGGAGACGGACGAATGAAGCGCTCACGGTTCACGCAAGAGCAGATCATCGGCATGCTCAAGGAGCAGGAGGCCGGGACGAAAACAGCGGAGATCTGGCGCAAGCACGGGATCTCGGAGGCACCCTTCTCCACCTATAACGCCAAGTACGGCGGCCTGGAGGTCTCTGACGCCCGGCGGCTGAAGGCCCTGAAGGAAGAGAACGCCAAGCTCGAGAGGCTTCTGGCTGAGCAGATGCTGGACAATGCCGTCCTGAAGGATCTCGCGTCAAAAACATGGTAACGCCCGCTGCCAGGCGCCGGGCCGTGGCTCATGCCATGCAAGCCCACGGCGTGAGCGAGCGGCGGGCATGCTCCATTCTGGCGATCGACCGCTCGTCGGTCCGCTATCGCTCCACCCGACCTGACGATGCCGCGGTGCACGAACGCATGCGAGCTGTGGCGGCCCCGCGCCGGCGCTTCGGCGATCGACGCCTGCAGATCATGCTGGCCCGAGAGGGATTGGTCATGAACCACAAGAAGTTCCGGCGCCTCCATCGCGAGGAGAGACTGCAGGTCAAACGCCGGGGCGGCCGCAAGCGGGCCCTGGGGACGCGCACTCCCATCCTGCTGCCCGGCGGGCCCAACCAGCGGACTCCATCTCTGAGCGGAGGATCCTCAGGGCTCGCGTTACCGCATCGCTTTCCTCCTTGGGGGATGCTCCCCGCTTGCCTGCTCGATCTGCTTTGGCCAATCATGGAGCCAGAGCATGTCCGCTCTCTGCTTGGCGACATTCTGGTCCTCTGTCTCAAGGCACTTGGAGAACCTGCCAAAGCCCATGACCGGCTTCAACTTTGGAGGGACATCGCGGATCGCGTACCATTTGCGATGACACTCAACGAGTTACCTGGGGGAAGGCTCCATACAGCTAATCCACCCGGTTTCTCCACACAGGTATCGTTAGTCAACCCATTGAAATCTAACAGAACAATGGCTTAGTGATTCAACTCGGAGGGCCCCACCCCCTCCGCCATCCTCCGTCTTTCTTTCCGCGCGGCCTCACGGGAAGCGAAGGGATTTGTTAACCAATTCCTCGCAAATCTGAAACTGATTCCGTTTAGAACTCCGGCCCCGAGGACGTCGCGCATGAGCATCTTCGGCTAAGCTTCTCCGAATAGGACCGAAATCGATTTCGCCGGCGGCGATGCCCGCTGATGGAGCGGCCTCTGCCGGGCCTCCAGTTCAGCCCAGGCGTCAGAGATCTCGCGAAACCTGCATCTCAGGAAGTTGCCCCAACCTCCTGAATCATAACGCCGTTTCGATATATGTATTATTGTTTCAGTTATGGCAGCTTTGCCATTGACAAGCGCGGCGGTTTAACTTCCTTTTAAGGAGTGGATCAGCACTTTGGCTTGATGTCCGCGCAGTGGAGGAGACGCCATGCGCCGAACAGACGATAGGATGCGAGACGAGATGGCTTGTGAGCGCGCTGCGAAGACCGGAATGAAGGGACAGGCCTCGTCCTTCAATCAGTGGACGCTCATCCGCATCGCAGGCGCGACCGCGATCGCCCTGACGGCAGCCAATTGCTCCTCGAATGTGCGTGGCGGCATCGATCCCAAATACGGCGTAGCCCCGAGTCCGAAGGTCGTCGCCGACGGCCAGCCGATCCCGAAGGGCGGCGGCCGCGAGATGGTCGGCAAGCCCTATATGGTCGCCGGCCGCACCTATGTTCCGAACGAGACCCCCCGCGCCAGCGAGGGGCTCGCCTCCTGGTACGGGTCCAATTTCCATGGCCGCATGACGGCCAACGGCGAGGTCTTCGACCGCGATTCCATCGCGGCCGCGCACACGACCATGCCGCTGCCGAGCTACGCCCGCGTGACGAATCTTCAGAACGGTCATTCGATGATCGTCCGGGTCAACGATCGCGGCCCTTTCCACGGGAACCGGGTCATCGACGTCTCCGAGAAGGCCGCCGCCGCTCTGGGCTTCCGGCAGTCGGGAACGGCTCGCGTCCGGGTCGAATATGTCGGCCGCGCCTCCACCAACGGCAGCGACGACCGCATCCTCCTGGCGAGCCTCAGGACGGACGGCACGCCGGCCTCTCTGACCGGAGCGGCTCCGACCATGATCGCCCGGGCGGCGCCGCAGCCCAACACTCCCCGGCAGGCCATCGCTCTGCGCACCTACGAGCCCGACGACGAGGCCTATTCGGCCCCGGCTCGCGCGGCCCAGCCCGCCGGTGCCGCGATGGCCAGCAATGTCCCGCTTCCGCCCGAGCGTCCATTCGACCTCGGGACGATCCCGAGCGCGGCGAGCCCGGTCGTGCGGATCAGCTCGGCCGCTCCCGGGACCGTTCCTGCGTCGCGTCCAGTGGTTGCGAGCCTCTACGAGGCGCCGGCCGGGAACGCGCAATCCGGCTTCCAGAGGGCAGGGGCTTATGCGCCCGCCAGCCCGGAGAAGTTCGTTCTGCGCTAGTGGACGCCTTTGACCGACCTGAACCCGCGTAACATGCCGCACAGGCCAGCGTAGCCGGACGTTGATTTGTTGTTGACGCGCCACAGATTCGGGGTCTCCTAAGGGAGGATCCTGGAGAATTTGACGATGCGTCACGTTAAGGTCGCCTGCTGCCTGGCGGCGATTGGTTTGGTATGGAGCGCCATCTCCCTCTCGGTCGCCTGGCCGCAGGCCGCGAAGGCCCAGAATTTTCAGACCATGGCGCCCACGGCCATCCTCATGGACGCCGGGAGCCATGCGGTTCTGTTCGAGAAGAATGCCGACGAGCCGACGGTGCCGGCCAGCATGGCCAAGACCATGACGGCCGAGGTGGTGTTCAACGAGATCAAGAATGGCCGCCTGAATTTCGACAGCGAGTTCACCGTCTCGGAGAATGCCTGGCGCAAAGGGGGAGGGGGATCCGGCGGCTCGGCCATGTTCGCCCGGGTGAACACCTCGATCCGGCTCGAAGATCTGCTGCGGGGTCTCATCATTCAGTCGGGCAACGACGCCGCCATCACGATCGCCGAGGGCGTGGCCGGTACGGAAGACAACTTCGCCCGCATGATGAACGAGCGGGCCAAGCAGATCGGCCTGACCAAGACGACTTTCCGCAACGCAACCGGCTACGGGCACCCCGAGCAGAAGACCACCGTCCGGGACCTGGCGAAGCTCGCCCTCTACATCATCGAGACCTATCCCGATCTCTACAAGATCTTCGGGGAGCGCGATTTCACCTGGAACAAGATCCGCCAGCAGAACCGCAATCCGCTGCTGTTCCTCGATATCGGGGCCGACGGGCTAAAGACGGGCAATATCGATGAATCCGGCTTCGGTCTCATCGGCTCGGCCGTCCAGAACGACCAGCGGCTCATCGTGGTCGTGAACGGTCTCAAGACGGCCAAGGACCGCGCGGCCGAGTCGCGCAAGCTCCTGGACTGGGGCTTCCGGGCCTTCGAAACCCAGCAACTGTTCGCCGAGGGGCAGGTCGTTGGGGAGGCTCAGGTTTTCGGCGGGAGCCGGCGGTCCCTGCCGCTTGTGTCGCAGAAGCCGGTTCGTGTACTTGTGCCTCGCGGAGAAGGCGAACGGGTGACCGCGCGCATCATCTATACCGGCCCCCTGAAAGCCCCTGTCCAGAAAGGGGCCGAGGTGGCCCGGCTCCAGGTCAACCGCGGGGACATGCAGGCTCTCGACATGCCGCTCTATGCCAATGAGGACGTCCAGGAAGGGACACTGAGCCAGCGCGCCCTGGATGGGTTGCTGGAATTCAGCACCGGCTGGGTGCGCCGCGCCTTCACGAGCGTGATCGAAGGCATTTGATGAAAGGCTGCTTCATCACCTTCGAAGGCGGGGAGGGCGCCGGCAAGTCGACACAGATCGAGAGGCTCAGGGCCCGTCTGTCGCAGATGGGCCAGCCCGTTCTCGTGACCCGCGAGCCCGGCGGATCGCCCCATGCCGAGGAGGTCCGCGCCTTCATCCTCGAAGGCCACGCCAAGCATCTCGGGGCGTTCGCGGAAGCTCTCCTGTTCGCCGCCGCCCGGATCGACCACCTGGACAGGACGATCGTGCCGGCGCTCACGAACGGGACCCACGTTCTGTGCGACCGCTTCGCCGATTCCACCCGGGCGTATCAGGGCTCCCTGGGCAACATCGACAAGGGACTGATCGACCGGCTCGAGGCCATCACTCTCCGGGGCGTGAAGCCCGACCTCACGTTCATCCTCGATCTCCCGGCGGAGACGGGACTCGCCCGGGCGGGAGCGCGGCAGGCCGGGAAGGGCGAGGGCGCTGACCGTTTCGAGAGAGAGGACCTCTCCTTCCACCAGTCTCTCCGTCAGGCCTATCTCTCCATCGCCCGGGCCGCGCCGGAACGATGCGCCGTGATCAATGCGGATCAGGATCCGGACGAAGTCGCGGCCGCGATCTGGGCGGCCCTGCGCGAGCGCCTTCCCCAGGTGACGGAACCCGCCGCGAGGTCGCTCGATGTCGCGTGACGCTGAAGATGTCGCCGAGCCGGATCAGCTGGAGGGAGCCCCGCATCCCCGGGAGCAGTTCGCGTTCTTCGGCCACAGGGAAGGCGAGGAGGCCTTCCTGGAAGGGTTGCGCAGCGGCCGCCTTCACCACGCCTGGCTGATCGGCGGCGCTCAGGGGATCGGCAAGGCCACTCTGGCCTACCGGGTCGCCCGCACCGTTCTCGACCCGCGAAGGAGCCGCGATCAAGCCATTTCGAGCCTGGACCTGTCCCCCGATTCGAGTGCGGCGCGCCAGGTGGCGGCCCTGTCCCACCCCAACCTTTCGGTTCTGAGAAGGGCTCCGGCCACGGACAAGAAGGGGCCGTCCGCGACCATCCCGGTCGACGCGGTCCGTCGGGCGCTCGCCATGTTCGGCTCGACCGCTGCCGACGGAGGATACCGGGTCTGCATCGTCGACAGCGCCGAGGATCTGACGATCTCGAGCGCCAACGCGCTGCTCAAGGTGATCGAGGAGCCGCCGCCGCGTTCGCTCTTCCTCATCGTCAGTCATGCCCCGCAGAGGGTGCTTCCCACCATTCGGTCCCGTTGCCGCCGGCTTCTCCTGCGCCCTCTGGAGGATCGGGACATCCAGGCGGCGATCGCGTCCCTCGGCTCGCCCTGGAGCGATATTCCCCGAGATCTGGTGGAGCAGGCTCTGCCTTACGGCGAGGGCTCCGTCCGACGCACCTTGGAGTTGCTCGACGCGGAGAAGGTCGCCTTCATCGACCAGATCACCCGTCTCCTGAACGGGTTGCCGGCGACCGATGCCAGACAGGTCCTCGCGCTTGCGGAAGCCCTCTCTCGCCGGGATGCGGACGACACCTACGCGCTGGCCCTCGAAACGGTGGAGCGCTGGGTCTCCGAGCGCCTCCACGAGCAGGCGGGCCTCGGCGCGTCGCGCCTTGCACCTTTGGTGGAGGTATGTGAGAAGATCGGCCGTTCGGCGCGGGAGATCGACGTGTTCAACCTCGACCGCCGGCCCTTCATCCTGACGATGTTCGACGATCTCGCCGATGCGGTTCGGCGGGCGGCTTGAAGCTTCGTTTCTCGAAGGTTTTTGATTTCAGGACTTAGGATCCGACATGGCCGACAAGCAGAAATTCTACATCACCACGGCTATCTCGTACCCGAATGGTGCTCCCCATATCGGCCATGCCTACGAGGTCGTGGCCTCCGACGCGATCGCCCGGTTCAAGCGCATCGACGGCTATGACGTGTTCTTCATGACCGGCACGGACGAGCACGGCCTGAAGATCCAGCAGACGGCCGACAGGAACGGCACCACCCCGAAGGCCTTCGTCGACGAGATGGCGGCCAAGTTCAAGGCCATGGCCGACCGGCTGGACTGCTCCTACGACCGCTTCATCCGCACCACGGATTCGGATCATCTGCCCTCGACGCAGGAACTCTGGCGCCGGATGCAGGAGAAGGGCGACATCTACCTGTCGAAGTATTCCGGCTGGTACTCGGTGCGGGACGAGGCCTATTACGACGAGAGCGAGCTGACGAAACAGCCGGACGGCAGCTGGCGCGCGCCGACCGGCACGCCGGTCGAGTGGATCGAGGAGGAGAGCTACTTTTTCCGGCTCTCCGCCTATCAGGACAGGCTCCTCGCCCTCTACGAGGCCAGCCCGGACTTCATCAGCCCGGAGACCCGCCGCAACGAGATCACGAGCTTCGTGCGGTCCGGGCTGCAGGATCTCTCGATCAGCCGGACGACCTTCGCCTGGGGCCTGCCGGTGCCGGGCGACCCGAAGCACGTCATGTACGTGTGGATCGATGCCCTCAACAACTACGTCACGGGCTGCGGATTCCCCGATGAGAACGATCCGCGCTGGCATTACTGGCCGGCCGACGTTCACATCATCGGCAAGGACATCGTGCGCTTCCATACGGTCTACTGGCCGGCCTTCCTGATGTCGGCCGAGCTGCCGTTGCCGAAGCGCGTCTTCGGGCATGGCTTCCTGCTCAACAAGGGCGAGAAGATGTCGAAGTCGGTCGGCAACGTGGTCGATCCCTTCGACCTTGCCGACACCTACGGGGTCGACCAGATCCGCTACTTCTTCATGCGCGAGGTCCCGTTCGGCCAGGACGGGAACTATTCCCATGAGGCCATCGTCAACCGCATCAATGCGGATCTGGCGAACGATCTCGGGAACCTGGCGCAGCGGTCGCTCTCGATGATCGCCAAGAACTGCGACGCCGCCGTGCCGCAGCCAGGCGCGTTCACCCAGGCGGACCAGGACGTCCTCTGGCTGGCCGACGCCTTGCCCGGGAAGGCGAGGGCGGCCATGAAGGATTTCGCCGTCCATACGGCCCTGGCCGAGATCTGGGCCGTCGTGGCGGAGGCCAATCGGTACTTCGCCTCCCAGGAGCCCTGGGTGCTGCGCAAGAGCGATCCTGCCCGCATGAACACCGTCCTCTATGTGACGGCCGAGATTCTGCGCGCCGTCGGCATTCTGGCTCAGCCGTTCGTTCCGAAGGCCGCCGCCAAGCTGCTGGACCTGCTGGCTGTTGCGCCGGAGGGCAGGGCAATCGCGGCGATCGGACCGGAGCACCGTCTGGCGGCCGGCACGGCGCTTCCGCAACCTGGGCCGATTTTCCCGCGTTATATCGAGGCGGAGGCGTCCTGACGCGTCCGCTTCGAAAGGCCCGGCCGGGCCGTCAGCGGAAGCGCGCGATGTACACCAGCTTCATGTTCGCGACCGGGATCGAGAACAGCATCCCGACCATCAACAATGGCCGCACCCGCATCGACCAGATGGAGAAATGCGGCCATTACACCCATTGGAAGACGGATTTCGACCTTCTGAACGACCTGGACATCCAGGTCCTGCGCTACGGTCCGCCCCTGCATACGACGTTCATCGGGCCGGGCCGTTACGACTGGTCCTTCGCCGATATGACGTTCGGCGAGATTTTCCGCCGCAACATCATTCCCATCGTGGATCTCTGCCACTTCGGCGTCCCGGACTGGATCGGCAACTTCCAGAACCCGGATTTCCCGGATCTTTTCGCGTCCTATGCCGAAGACTTCGCGCGCCGCTACCACTGGGTGCAGCTCTACACGCCGATCAACGAGATGTTCATCTGCGCCCAGTTCTCCGCCGCCTACGGCTGGTGGAACGAGCAGATGACCAGCGACCAGAGTTTCGTGACCGCCCTCAAGCATATCGTGAAGGCCAACGTCCTCGCCATGGAGCGGATCCTCAAGGTCCGGCCGGACGCCCTGTTCATCCAGAGCGAGTCGTCCGAGTATTTCCACGCCGAGAACCCGGCGGCGATCAAGCCGGCCGAGATCATGAACGCCCGGCGCTTCCTGTCCCTCGACCTGAATTATGGCCGCAGAATCGACTCGGAGATGTACGAGTTCCTGATGGATAGCGGCATGAGCCGCGACGAGTACCACTTCTTCCTCAGCCGTTCCTCGCTCCGCCACCACTGCATCATGGGGAACGACTACTACGTGACCAACGAGCACCGGGTCTGCGCCGACGGCTCGACGCGCTCGGCCGGCGATGTCTTCGGCTACGACGAGATCACCCGTCAATATTACGACCGGTATCGGCTGCCGGTCATGCATACGGAGACGAATCTGATGCAGGGGCCGAACGGCGACGAAGCCGTGAACTGGCTCTGGAAGCAATGGGCCAACGTCCTGCGGGTGCGCAACACCGGCGTGCCGATCGTCGGGTTCACCTGGTACTCGCTCACGGACCAGATGGACTGGGACACGGCCCTGCGCCAGGAGAACAACCGTGTCACGCCGGTGGGGTTGTACGACCTGGATCGCAACATACGACCGGTCGGACGCTGCTACAAGCAGCTGATGCACGACTGGTGCGATGTCCTTCCGGCCCAGAGCGTGTGCCTGGCGGTCCCCGTGGTTCGGCCGCAGGAACACGACGAAGCTCCCGTATCCCGGCAGCAGGAGCGGCTTCGCCGGATGCGCCACAAGGAAACCAAAGAGGATGACGAGCCGGAGGCGACCGCCCAGGGGGTGCGTCGCTAGACGCAGGCTTTGAACCGCTTTATGCGCAGCAAACCACCATAGAGGAGGGCGCCTTCACCGATGTTGGTCGACAGCCATTGCCACCTGGATTTCCCGGACTTTCAGAGCCGCCTCCCCGATGTTCTGGCGTCGGCCGCGGCCGCCGGGGTCGGCCGCATGGTGACCATCTCGACCCATGTGGAGCGCTTCCAGACCTACCGGTCCCTGGCCGAATCCCATGACGGCATCTTCTGCACCGTCGGGACCCACCCCCACAACGCGGCCGCCGAACCGGACGTGCCGGCCGAGCGGCTGATCGAGCTGTCCGGGCATCCGCGCTGCGTCGCCATCGGCGAAGCCGGCCTCGATTACCATTACGACAAAAGCCCGCACGACGTGCAGCAGCGGGTTTTCCGCACCCATATCGCGGCCGCGCGGGAAACCGGTTTGCCTCTGGTGATCCATGCCCGGAACGCCGACGAGGACATGATCCGGATCCTGACCGACGAGATGGGGCGAGGGCGCTTCAATGCGGTTCTTCACTGCTTCTCGTCCGGCGAACAACTCGCCCGGGTCGGGGTCGAACTTGGGCTCTACGTGTCCTTCTCCGGCATCCTGACCTTCCGGAACTCGGAGGAGATCCGCCGGATCGCCGCTGCCGTTCCGCACGATCGCCTGCTCGTGGAGACCGATGCCCCCTATCTCGCTCCCGTGCCGCATCGCGGCAAGACCAACGAACCGGCCTTCGTGGCCCACACGGCCCGCGTTCTTGCCGAGGTGGTCGGCGTGGGCGAGCCGGACATCGCCACGTTGACGACAGGTAACTTCTATCGCCTGTTCTCCAAGGCGGCCTCCGCCGATGCGGCTTCCGGGCGGGCGCTCGCGTCATGACGACGAGACTGACGATCCTCGGCTGCGGATCCTCCGCGGGCGTGCCGCGGGTGGGCGTCGGCTGGGGAGCCTGCGACCCGAACAATCCGAGGAACCGGCGCAGGCGCTGTTCCGTTCTCGTGGAGCGAACCGGGCCCGGTGGCGTCACCACCGTCCTGGTCGATACAGGTCCGGATCTGCGCGACCAGCTCCTCGGGGCCGACGTGCGGCACCTCGACGGCGTTCTGGTCACCCACGAGCATGCGGACCACATCCACGGGATTGACGATCTGCGGCCGCTCGCGATCGTTCAGCATCAGCGCATCCCGGTCTACGCCGACCGGATGACCAGCGAGCTGCTCCAGATGCGGTTCGGCTATTGCTTCGAGACGCCGGCCGGCAGCAGCTATCCGCCGATCCTGAAAATGCGCTGCCTGAAGCCCGGCGTTCCGGTGGCGGTTTCGGGCGCCGGCGGCCCGGTCGACGCGCTGCCTTTCCGGATGGTTCACGGCGATATCGATGCTCTCGGCTTCCGGTTCGGCGGCATCGCTTACGCTCCGGACGTGAGCCACATGCCGGATGAGAGCCTGCCGGCCTTGGAGGGGCTGGAGGTCCTGATCCTGGACGCCTTGCGCTACACGCCTCATCCGACCCATTTCTCGCTTTCGGAAGCTCTGGAGCTCATCGCCAGGGTCCGGCCGAGGCGAGCCATTCTGACGAACCTGCACACGGATCTGGACTACGAGACGCTTCGCCGCGAGCTGCCACCGCATATCGAGCCGGCCTACGACGGACTTCAGGTCGAGACGGCGTGATGGAAGGACGGGAAGGACGGACACCCAGTCCCTTCGGACAGGACCGGCCGATTCCGGCCAGGCTGCTTTCCCAAGCCGGTGATCGGGGCGACCGGTGAGCCGTGCGCGAACAGGCACCCCGTATCCGCGAACGCCCGATGGCCGGTATTTCGTGGTCCGCGGTCGGCTGTGGCGCTTGAGCAATCCGGAACTCGAGCCTCAGGAGCGCGAGCGCCTTGTGCACGAGCTGATGACGGCGCGCCGGGCCGTCCGCAGCGTCAGGGACGATCCGGAGGCACTGGCCAGAGTTCGTGCCCGGGTCGATGACGCGAAGCGAGCACTCGGCGAACGTGGTCCCGTGTGGTGGAGCGACGGCGCGCCTGACTACAACCGGCAGCTGGTCCGGGATACGCCATATGCGGAATGGTATTCCGCGCTCGGCACGGACGCCGGTCTGGGGGCTAGCGAAGAGCCGCCGCGGCGATAGTGTTAGTTCCATAATATATCTTATGCGAATTTCGTGTGTAGAACGCCGATAGAAAGGTCACCCCTCTCCCCGTTACAAATGTCACTCTCCCTGGGTGATGGTCCTGGGGAGATTGGGTCTGATGACGGTGATCGCGATGAGCCGGGCGGAGATCGATCGGGTTCACGTTCTACGAGATGTGGCGGCAGACCGGATTTCGGTGCGCGAAGCTGCCCAACTGCTGCGGGTCACGCGCCGGCAGGTGTTTCGGCTGCTGAAGGCTTACCGAGCCCAGGGTCCGGCCGCTCTCGTGTCAAAGAAGCGCGGCAAGCCCAGCAACCGCTCCTACCCACCGATCCTGCGCAGCGAGGTTCTGGGACTGATCAAAGCGAACTATGCCGATTTCGGTCCGACGCTGGCGGCCGAGAAGCTCGCTGAGCGGCACGGGCTGTCTCTGGGCGTCGAGACGGTGCGGCGCTGGATGATCACCGATGGCATCTGGAAGGATCGGCGCCAGCGGCTCAAGCCCGTGCACCAGCCGCGCTACCGCCGGGAATGCGTGGGTGAGCTCGTTCAGATCGACGGCTCCGAGCACTGGTGGTTCGAGGACCGCGGTCCGCAATGCACCCTGATCGTCTTCATCGACGATGCCACGAGCCGGCTGATGTACCTGCGCTTCGTCGAGACGGAGTCGACCTTCGACTATTTCCATGCCGCCCGCACCTATCTGGAGCAGTACGGCAAGCCGGTGGCGTTCTACTCGGACAAGCATGCCACGTTCCGGGTCAACAAGGTCGGCGCCACCCAGGGCGATGGCATGACGCAGTTCGGCCGTGCGCTGCATCAGCTCAACATCGACATCATCTGCGCCAATGCTCCGCAGGCCAAAGGCCGTGTGGAGCGCGCCAACGGCACCCTGCAGGACCGTCTGGTCAAGGAGATGCGTCTGGCCGGGATCTCGACCCTTGAGGCAGGCAACGCCTTCCTGCCAGCCTTCATGGACGACTTCAACCGCCGCTTTGCCAAGGCGCCCTACAGCGACAAGGACCTGCACCGTCCGCTGGCGGAGCATGATGATCTGGACGATGCGTTTGCCTGGAAAGAAGAGCGTACGGTGACCTGCAACTTGACGCTCCAGTACGACAAGGTGCTGTTCATCCTCGAGCCGAACGAGTTCACGCGGCCGCTCGCCCGCCAGCGGGTGACGGTCTACGACTATCCGGATGGCCGCTTTGCCATCAAGCACAACGGCCTTTCTCTGCCCTACCGCATCTACGACAAGCTGCGCCAGGTCGACCAGGCGGCGATCGTCGAGAACAAGCGATTGGGTGCGGCTCTGGCTTATGCCGCCGAGCGTCAGAAAGAGCTCGGCATGACGCGCAGCCAGAAGGCTCCACGCCGGCAAGGGCAAGGCAAGAGCATCTTCAAGGTCGGCTGAAAGTCGATCTGGATGTTGGATTGGCCCAGCCCTGCAACCCTGACCAGCCGTGCTGGACCAATCCAACACGACGGAGCGTGATGACCGGTGATTTACTGGTGACATCTCTAACGAGGACAATCAGAGACTTGTCTAATGAGTTCTGACATGTGTGCGGGCTTGGCTGCGCTCGTCGGCGCACCCTTCCCTCGGCCCCGATCGCCGGGCTGCTTCCGACCGGTCAAACCCGGAGAGCGCGTGATCGCCGGCGCCGCCAGGCCTATCCGGCGCCACTGGCCCGGAATGCGGCGATGAAAGCCGGCGCGGCCTCCGCGACCGCCGCCAGCGAATATCCGCCCTCCTGGACGATCAGGGTCGGAAGGTCGATCTTGCCCCAGATCTCTCCGATGCGGGCATAGGCGTCGGTCGTGACGTCGAGCTTCGACAACGGGTCGTCCCGATGGGCGTCCCAGCCGGCCGACAGCACCAGCGCTTCCGCTCCATGGGCCTGAACGGCCAGCGCCAGCCTCTGATTGGCGTCGATGAACGCCTCGTCGTCGGCCCCCGGGGCGAGCGGCAGATTGTGATTGGCGCCTTCGCCGAGCCCGGCCCCGGTTTCGTCCGCATAACCCGCGTAATGCGGATAATACGCCGTGGGATCGGTATGCACGGAGCCGTAGAGGACATCCGGGCGGGTATAGAAGATCGCCTGCGTCCCATCGCCGTGGTGCGTATCGAAATCCACGATGGCGACCTTGGCGAAGTGGCCGCGCAGCAAGGTGGCCGCGATGGCGGCATTGTTGAAGAAGCAGAAGCCCGAGGCTCGGTCCGCATAGGCGTGGTGTCCGGGCGGACGGCAGAGCGCGAAGGACGCGCGCTCGCCGGCCAGCACCGCCTCGGCGGCGGCAATGGCCGCCTGGGCGGACGCGTAGGCGGCCTGGAAGGTGCCGGCCATGATGGCGCAGGACATGTCGCCCACATACCAGCCGGCCTGGCCGAGAATCCCGGTCGGGCGCGGCCTGCCGCGTTCCTCCAGATCGCCGCTCGAGCCTCGATAGGGATGCACGTTCGGCAGCACCTCCGGACCATGATGCGGCAGTTCCAGGAAGCGATCGTAGGCCCCCTGAAGGAAATCCACGTAATGGTCGGCATGAACGGCCAGGATCGGATCCGGACCGCGGTCGCCAGGATCGGTCGCGATCAGCCCCTGTGCCTCCAGAACCGCGAGAAGCGTCGTCGCCCGGTCGGGGTTTTCGAAGGGCGCAACGATCCGGCCATGCACCATGTATTGCCTGGGCCGATGAGCCAGTTGGGCGTCCGAGAAGAACAGCTTCATGATGATGGCCTCGGGTCAGGGAAGATTTCAGGAGGAGGCGGCCTCCATGGTCCCGGCTTCCTCGATGGCCGTCCAGGAATGGGTGATCTTGGCGACCGCTCCCAGCATGATCGAGGCGGAGCAGTACTTCTCCTTGGAGAGCTCGATCGCCCGCTCGACTTTGGCCGGCGCGAGGTCCCTCCCCTTGACCCGGTAGTCGATATGAATGGCCGTGAAGACCTTGGGATCCGTCTCGGCGCGCTCGGCCGTGACCTCGACGTCGCAATCCGTGACCTGCTCGCGGCCCTTCCTGAGGATCTGAACCACATCGAACGCCGTGCAGCCGCCGAGCCCGATCAGAAGCATCTCCATGGGGCGGATGCCGACGTTGCGTCCGCCATATTCGGGCGCCCCGTCCATGACGACGGCATGGCCGCTCCCGGACTCGCCCACGAACATCATGCCGTCGACCAGTTTGACCCGCGCTCTCATTGGGGTTTCGTCCTTGCTGTGCTTGAGGTGTCCTGCTCACCTTATACCGCTAAACCAGGGCGATGAGGCAATTCCAGCTAGCCGGTCGTTCTGTCCTCAGGCTATGACACGGCCGAAGCGACCAGGAATTCCATCATGAAGCCTTCCACGGACATCACGCGGCTGATCGAGATCATGGCGGCCCTGCGCACGCCCGAGACCGGCTGTCCCTGGGATCTCGAGCAGGACTTCGCATCGATCGCCCCCTACACGCTGGAGGAAGCCTACGAGGTGGTCGACGCCATCGAGCGCGGCGATCTGGCCGATCTCCGGGAGGAACTCGGCGATTTGCTGCTTCAGGTCGTCTTCCACGCCCGCATGGCGGAAGAGCAGGGCGCGTTCGCCTTTCCCGACGTGGTCGACGCCATCACGCGCAAGCTCATCAGGCGTCATCCCCACGTTTTCGGAGACATCAGGGACCTGTCGCCCGAGGACGTGAAAAGCCTCTGGGACAGGATCAAGTCGGAAGAGAAGGCCGAGCGGCGCGCCGACCGCGAGGCACTCGGGCAGTCGCCCGAAGCGCACGAGGCCGGATTCCTCGGCGGAATTCCGACTGCCCTGCCCGCTTTGACCAGGGCCCAGAAGCTGACATCGAAGGCCGCCAAGGTCGGGTTCGACTGGCCCGAGGCAACACAGGTCATCGATAAAATTCACGAGGAACTGGAAGAGGTTAAGGACGCATCTTCATCCGGTGATCGAGACAGGATCGAAGACGAGATCGGCGACCTGCTGTTTTCGGTGACCAATCTCGCCCGGCATTATTCGATCGATTCCGAGCGCGCCCTCCGGCGGACCAACGCCAAGTTCGAACGGCGCTTCAAGGCGATCGAGACGGCTCTTGGGGCGCAGGACAGGAGCCTTGATGAAGCGTCGCTCGACGAGATGGAGCGGCTCTGGGTGGCGGCGAAGCTCGCCGAGCGGAAATCCGGCTCGGCCCTATAGGACGCGCGCCTCGGGAAACCTGTTCAGGAACCGGGGTTCCTTGCCGGAAACAAGCCGGACCTGAAGGATGGTGTGCCCATTCTCCTTCGTCCGGCGCTCCAGGATCTCCGTGTTCTCGTGCAGCCAGGCGAGCCCCTGCCCGTCTTCCGGAGCCACGTCGACCTCGTAGGTCGGTCGTCCCAGAGCCAGGTGCTGCTCGATCGTGGCGAGCAGTTCGGGGATGCCGTCGCCGGTCAGGGCCGAGATGAGGATCGGCCGCCGCTCCTCGTCCGTCCGGTGGGATGTGGCGGACAGCCGCTCACGGTCCTCGGGCGACAGGAGATCCGCCTTGTTCCAGACCTCGACGACCCGCTTCGTGTCATCCGGATCGATCCCGAGCTCCCGCAGGACGACGGCGACGTCGCCGGCCTGAGCCTCGGTCTCTCCGTGGGATACGTCCCGGACATGAAGCAGGACATCCGCTTCGACCACATCCTCCAGGGTCGCCCGAAAGGCAGCCACGAGCATCGTCGGCAGATCGGAGATGAACCCGACGGTGTCCGACAGAATGGCTTTCTCCCCATGCGGCAGCTCAATGGCTCGCGAGGTCGGATCCAGGGTCGCGAACAGCATGTTCTCGGCCAGGACATCGGCCTGGGTCATCCGGTTGAACAGGGTCGACTTGCCCGCATTGGTGTAGCCGACCAGGGCGATGATCGGATAGGGGACCCGCCGCCGGCTGGTCCGGTGCAGGGAGCGTGTCTTCACGACGCTCTCCAGATCACGCTCGATCCGGGTCATGCGCTCCTGGATCAGGCGCCGGTCGGCCTCGATCTGGGTCTCGCCCGGCCCCCCCAGGAAGCCGAAGCCGCCGCGCTGGCGCTCGAGGTGAGTCCAGGAGCGGACGAGACGGCCCTTCTGGTAGGACAGATGGGCCAGCTCGACCTGGAGTGTGCCCTCTTTCGTGCGGGCCCGGCGCCCGAAGATTTCGAGAATCAGCCCGGTCCGGTCGATGACCTTGGCACCCCAGGCCTTCTCGAGGTTTCTCTGCTGCACCGGACTGAGGGCGCAGTCCATCACCACGAGCCCGACCTCTTCGGCCCGGATCAGACCGGCCAGCTCCTCGACCTTGCCGCTGCCGATGAACGTGGCGGGACGCGGCGACGCAAGAGGCGCAATCAGCGAACGCACGATGGTCAGGTCGATGGCGAGGGCGAGGCCGGTGATCTCGTCGAGGCGCGCTTCGGGAGGGCGTGGGTTGCCGCCCTCACCGTCCGATTCCACCGATGCGCGCCGCCTGCGGGTCAGATAGGGGCCGATCACAAGGGCTCTTGTGCCGGCTGCAACCTCTTTTTCAGGTTCGGCAAGCTGGGCGAGACGTTCTTCCCCAGGGCTGCGTGGTTCGGTCACCTCAAGCCTTCTCGCCAGCCTCGTCGATCTGGTCGAACAACTGCACGGGCTGTCCTGGCATGATGGTGGAAATGGCGTGTTTGTAAACCAGCTGCGAATGACCATCCCTGCGCAGAAGGACGCAGAAATTATCGAACCAGGTCACGACGCCCTGAAGCTTCACCCCGTTCACGAGAAAGATCGTCAGGGGGATTTTCTGCTTCCGAACATAGTTCAGAAATGTGTCCTGAAGATTCTGCGCGCGATCGCCCGCCATTGAAGTTGCCTCGCCAGCCCATCGCCGCCGGTCTTGGCTATGGGGCCGCCTGAATATGGTTGTCCGCTTTCGTGCGGTCGGTGACCGGCAGATCTATTACAGGGCGAACGGCAGCGTTCGGCAAGGGGGGCGCAACAGTTCTACCCCCTCGGAGCATATTTTCCCGTGGATTGTAGGTTTTCGTTCTTTTCCGACCTGCAGAACCCTGTCCCGCCCGGTACCGGAGAACCCCTATCCTCCGATTCCGAGGGATTTCAGCTTCCGGTGCAGCGCCGAGCGCTCCATGCCGATGAACTCCGCCGTTCTCGAGATGTTGCCGCTGAAGCGCGCGATCTGCGCCAGGAGATACTCGCGTTCGAAGATCTCGCGCGCCTCCCGGAGGGGCAGGCTCATGAGCTTCTCTCCCCCTGCCCCGCCCGGAGTGCTCGGCACGAGGGCGCCGATCTCGGATGGCAGCATGTCGGCCGTGATCTCGGCGTCGGGATCGCCGGAGGTGAGAATCATCAGCCGCTCGACATTGTTGCGGAGCTGTCGCACGTTGCCGGGCCAGTCGTGCGACTGGAGGACCGCCATGGCGTCCTCGGCGATGCGCCGTTTCGGGAGGCCGGTCGTGGACGAGATCTGCTCCATGAAGAACTCGATCAGCTCGGGCACGTCCTCGCGCCGCTCCGCCAGGGACGGCACGCGAATCGGGATCACGCCGAGCCGGTGGAAGAGATCCTCGCGGAACTGGCCTGCCGCGATGGCTCCAGGCAGGTCGCGGCTGGACGAGGACACGATGCGCACGTCCACATGAACCCGGGTCGTTCCGCCGACGCGCTGGAAGTTCTGGTCGACCAGGACACGCAGGATGCGGTTCTGCGTCTCGCGCGGCATGTCGGCGATCTCGTCGATGTAGAGGGTACCCCCATGGGCCTCCTCCAGGGCTCCGACACGGCGTCCTCCGCCCTCGCCGCCTTCCGTACCGAAAAGCTCCGCTTCCATGGTATCGGGCGTGATCGTGGCGGCGGAGAGAACGACGAACGGGCCGTTGGCGCGGGTGGACAGGCCGTGAACCGTCCTGGCGGTCAGCTCCTTGCCCGAGCCGGGCGCTCCGGTGATCAGAATGCGCGCATTGGTCGGCGCGGCCCGCTCCACCGCCTGGCGGAGCTGGTTGATGACGATCGACCGGCCGGCGATTCGGCTCGCCTGAACCGAACGCGAGCGCAGGTCGCGGACTTCGCGCTTCAGGCGCGAGGCCTCCAGGGCCCGCTCGGCCACGAGGACGAGCCGGTCGGCCTTGAAGGGCTTCTCGATGAAGTCGTAGGCCCCGGCCTTGATGGCCGAAACCGCCGTCTCGATGTTGCCGTGGCCGGAGATCATCACAACGGGCAGATCCGGGTGCTGGGACTTGATGATCTCCAGGACCTGCAACCCGTCGAGCCGGCTTCCCTGAAGCCAGATGTCGAGGAAGACCAGGTGGGGGCGCCGCGTTTCGATGGCCGCCAGGGCGTCGTCGGACGTGCCGGCCGTCCGGGTCCGGTGTCCTTCATCCTCGAGAATGCCGGCCACCAGCTCACGAATGTCGACTTCGTCGTCGACGACGAGAATATCAGCGCTCATAGGCTTGCCCTGCGAGAGTCATTTCGGCTGGAAGCGGCCGATGCCTCTTCCGATGCAACGTGCTTCGTCTTGGGGATCCACATGCGAACCTGCCCGCCCCTGCCTGCGGGGTTGTCGGCGAGTTCCATGCCACCTCCATGGTCTTCCAGAATCTTGGCAACGATCGGCAGGCCCAGTCCGGTTCCGCCCTCGCGCGTCGTCATATAGGGCTCGAGGAGGCGCTGGCGGCCTTCCACGGGAAACCCCTTGCCGTTGTCCGTGATCGCCAGGATCAGATAATCCGGGTGGGTGTCGTCGAGCAGCACCGAAATCTGCCCTTGGCCCCGCTCGTCTTCCGGCACCGCGGCGATCGCTTCCGTTGCATTCTTGACGATGTTCGTCACCGCCTGCGACACGAGCCTTCGATCGAAGGGCGCGATCAGGGAGCCGGCCGGAACCTGATCGATGAACGCGATCTCCGGATGGGCGATCTTCATCATGAAGATCACCTGCCGGATCGTCTCCGTCAGGTCCTCGTCGCCGATGGTGGGCTTGGGCATGCGGGCGAAGGATGAGAACTCGTCGACCATCCGCTTGATGTCGTCGACCTGCCGCACGATGGTATCCGTGCACTGGTCGAACACTTCCCGGTCGGTCGTGATCACCTTGCCGTACTTGCGGCGGATGCGCTCTGCCGAGAGCTGGATCGGCGTCAGGGGATTTTTGATCTCATGGGCGATGCGCCGCGCCACGTCGGCCCAGGCCGAGGTGCGCTGCGCGACCACGAGATCCGTGATGTCGTCGAGGGTGATGACGAGATCCCGCAGGCCTCCGCGCGCCTGTTCGCTGGTCACGCGAACATCGATGGTGCGCTCCCTGCCCTTCCGGGAGATGTGAATCTGCTGCTGCATCAGGCGCTGGCGCCCCTGGTTCATCTCCTCGACCAGGGAGGCGACCTCCGGCAGAACGGTTGTGATCGGCTGGCCGAGCAATTCCTTGTGGGACGTGCCGAGCAGGGCCTCGGTCGAGGGATTGACGATGGTGATCTGGCCCCGGGCGTTGACGCCGATGACGCCAGCCGACACGCCGGCCAGAACCGCCTCGGTGAATCGCCGCCGCCGATCCATGAGGTCGCTGGCGGCCGTCAGGCCATCATGCTGGCGGCGCAGTTCGGAGGTCATCTTGTTGAAGGTCTCGCCCAGATGTCCGAGATCGCCCTCCCCCCGGCGAACCGGAACCTGGACGTAGAAGTTGCCGGTCGCCACCTGGTCGGTCGCATGGATGAGGCGCCGGATGGGAGCGACGAGGCGGTTGGCGAAGTTGAGCCCGAACCAGACCGCAGACAGCAGCACGATCAGGGCGATCAGCGTGAACATGGACGCGAAGGCGAATTGCAGCCCGGCCTTTCGCTGGTCGAGCGCCGCGTAAAAGGCCACGCCGTTTTCGGCCACTGCCGGGAATTCGATCGCCTGGCGGTCGACCTCGCGGGCCACATAAAGAGTTCGATTGCTTCCGTCGTTGAGCTTGAGGACAGATCGCAGGATGTTGCCCGTGCCGGGGAGTAGGCAGAGAGCTTCTTGCGTGTTGGCATCCTCGATATCTGCCGGCGTGGGCTCGGGAAGATCCGGAAGCGGCTTGCCGAGGGCTCTCTCCAGAACCGTGCCGTTAGGCTCCACGACCATTGCGACAGGCAGGCCGAGAAAGCGGGCGCGCGAGCTCATGAAGTCGCGGAAAAAGTTGCGATCGGTGTTGTAGAACGCAATCGCGCGACTCAGGTCCGCGGCCAGGAGTTGCGTTTCGCGGGCAAGGGTCCGGCATTGAATCTCACGGTACGAATAGGCAATCGCGACCGTGTTCGTCATCAAATCCTTGATGTTGCTCGTCAATCGCGAGTCGAGGCCACGTTCGAACGAGACCGAGGCCGCGCCGGCGATGAGAATGGCCGGCACTCCGGCCACGAGGGTGAAAAGTCCCACGATCCGAACATGAAGGCCCGCGGCGGCCGCTCCCTGGATCCTTGCCCGGATGAGCTTCTGGGACTGCCAGGCAACGATCCCGAGCAGCAGGGCAATGAGGACGCCGTTGAGGATGAAGACCCATTGCACGATGCTGTTCGTCGGAGGGATCGGCGTCGCACCCGCCAGGATCAGGAACGTGACCAGCGCCGAAGCGAGCGCCGTCGGCACGGCGACGTAACCGACCCAGATCAGCCAGTTGTGGCCCGTCTCGGACGAACGGTGTTGTTCCATCGTGCTCTGGTCGGTCAAGATCCGAGGCCCCCAAGGGGTGCTTTCGGTTCAGCACCCTGTCATTGGGTGATGCACCAACACAACACTGTGGTCAAATTATTACAGCCGGGAAGGCTCAGCCGCGGTTGGACCGGACCACCATGAGCTCGAGATCCCTCACCTTCTTGCGCAGGGTATTGCGGTTGACCCCGAGAAGCTCGGCCGCCCGGATCTGGTTCCCGCGCGTGGCCGCCAGGGCCGCTCCGATCAGGGGACCTTCGATTTCGCGCAGGATGCGGTGATAGAGGCCCGGAGGCGGAAGCGTGTCTCGGAAGCCGGAGAAATACTCGTTCAGGTGCCGTTCCACGGCTTCCGACAGCCCCTCCGAACCCTGCTGGGATGCCTGGGAGACCTTCCCGACAGGCTGGGGCGTCAGCAGCGGCTGCGAGTCGAGTTCCGCGTCGATGATCGCGCCGGTGATCGTATCCTGCGGATAAAGGGCGGCCAAGCGCCGCACGAGATTCTCGAGCTCGCGCACGTTGCCCGGCCAGCGGTACCGTTTCAGCCGGTCCATGGCCTCCGCGTCGAGCTGCTTGCGGGCGAGCCCCTCCTTCTCCACCAGCATGAAGAAGTGACGCGCCAGGTCCGGAATGTCCTCGACGCGCTCGCGCAGGGGCGGGAGGCGCAGGGGAACCACGTTGAGGCGGAAATAGAGATCCTCCCGGAACAGGCCCTGCTGGATCAGCACGCGCAGGTCCTTGTTCGTGGCGGCCACGATCCGGACGTTGGTCTTGATCGGAACCCTGCCGCCGACCGTCGTGTATTCGCCCTGCTGAAGGACCCGCAGGAGGCGCGTCTGGGCCTCCATGGGCATGTCGCCGATCTCGTCGAGGAACAGGGTGCCGCCCTCGGCCTGCTCGAATCGCCCGGTGCTGCGGGCGGTCGCGCCGGTGAAGGCGCCCTTCTCGTGACCGAAAAGCTCGGATTCGATCAGCTCGCGGGGAATCGCCGCCATGTTCACGGCCACGAACGGGCCCTGCCGGCGCTTGCCGTAGTCGTGCAGCGCCTTCGCGACGAGTTCCTTGCCGGTGCCGGACTCGCCCGTGATCATGACGGTCAGGTCCGTGGGCATGAGACGGGCGAGCGCCCGGTAGATCTCCTGCATCGCGTGCGAACGGCCCACGAGCGGGATGTCCTCGTTCTCGGGCGACGGGCCGGCCCCGGTCGGGACGTTCCGGGGCCGGGACAGCGCCCGGCCGACGACCGCCACGAGTTCCTTGAGGTCGAAGGGCTTCGGAAGGTACTCGTACGCTCCGCGCTCCGAGGCCTTGATGGCCGTCATGAAGGTGTTCTGAGCGCTCATGACGATGATCGGCAGGTCCGGCCGCATCTTCTTGATGCGGGGCAGAAGGTCGAAGGCGTTCTCGTCGGGCATCATCACGTCCGTGATGACGAGGTCGCCCTCCCCCTGGGACACCCACCGCCAGAGGGTTGCGGCGTTGCTGGTGGAGCGAACCTCGTACCCGGCCCGCGAGAGGGCCTGGTTCAGGACGGTCCGAATGGCTGCATCGTCATCGGCGAGAAGGATCTGTCCGCTCGGCATCGCATATGTCTCACAAATCGGATCCGCGCCCGTCGTCGGCGCGGTGCATGGGCAGGAGGATTCTGAATGTGGTTCGTCTCGGCGCGGGTTCGCATTCGACAATGCCGCCATGATCCCCGACGATTTTCGCCACCAGCGCGAGACCGAGGCCGCTGCCCTGGACCTTCGTCGTGACGAAAGGATCGAACAGATCGCTCATCAGTTCCGGGGGAATGCCGGGACCATTGTCGATGACGCCGAGCTCGATGGGCAGGCTGACCCGCTCCTGGGAGCCCGGGACCTGGAGCCGCACGCCGGTCCGGAAGGCCGTCGACAACACGATCTCCCCGTCCGGGGCATCGATGCCGACGGCCTCGGCGGCATTCTTCACCAGGTTCAGGATGACTTGGATCAGCTGATCCCTGTTGCCGAGCACGGGTGGAAGGGACGGGTCGTAGTTTTCGACGAAACGGATGTGCCGGGCAAAGCCGGACTGGGCGAGGCGCTTCACGTGGTCGAGCACCCCATGGATATTCACCGGCCCCCGCTCCACCGGCCTCTCTTCGCCGAACAGCTCCATGCGCTCCACGAGCTTCACGATCCGGTCGGTCTCGTCGCAGATGAGGCGCGTCAGCAGGCGGTCGTCCTCGCTGGCGGATTGCTCGAGGAGCTGTGCCGCGCCGCGAATGCCGGAGAGCGGATTCTTGATCTCGTGCGCCAGCAAGGCCCCGAGCGCGGTGATCGACCGGGCGGCTCCACGGTGGGTCAGCTGGCGGTTCATCTTGTCAGCGATCGTCCGCTCCTGGAGCATGAGGATCACGCTGTCGGCCTCATCGCCGAGCGGGCTGGCCGAAACGTCCACGATGCGTTCCGCACCCAGGCGCGGGCTGCCGATGTCGACCCGGTGCTCGCTGACGCTGGAGCCCCGCTGGCGGACATCCTCCACCAGCGCCATCACGGGCGAGCCGAAGGGCAGCAGGTCGCCGAGCTTCTGGCGCAGCATCATGCGCAGGCTCATCTCGAAGAACGACTCGGCCGCCGCATTGGCATGGACGATCCGTTGCTCCGGCCCGACGGTCAGAACCGGAATCGGAAGCGCGTTCATGATCAGGTCGTTGATGGCCGCCACCGTCATGCCGCCTCCCGGCCCCGCTGCCCGTAAAGCGAGCTCAGCAGCGCGAGCACGGTCCTGGGCTCCTCGGAGGTCACCAGAGCCGCACGAAGCCCCGGCGCGACGGGAAAGCCAGCGGCGGCGGCCGCGTCGGCATAGGCGGCCAGGTGCTTGCGGGCATGCCGCACGCCGACCTTCTCGCCATAGAGCGACAGCAGCCCCGCATAATGTTCGAGGGCGATTTCGGTCATGTCCTCCGGGGACGGATCGGGTACGGTCACGCCCTGGAGGGCGCCGCCGATCTGGCCCACGAGCCAGGGCCTTCCAACCGCGGAGCGCCCTACCATCACGGCCGCCGCACCCGAGGCCGACAGGCAGCGCCGGGCATCGTCGAGCGACCCGACATCGCCGTTGGCGATGACAGGAATGCTCACCGCATCGACGACGTCCGCGATGGCCGTCCAGTCGGCCTGCCCTTTGTAGAACTGCTGGCGCGTCCGGCCGTGCACGGTCACGGCTTTGACGCCCAAGGCCTCGGCCCTGCGGGCGAGGTCGGGAGCGTTGATCGCGCCCTGATCCCAGCCGAGCCGCATCTTGACGGTCACGGGAACGCTCGCGGCCGTGACGGTCGCGTCGATGAGCCGGGCAGCGTGATCGAGATCCCGCATGAGCGCCGATCCCGCGAAGCCACCGATCACGCGCTTGGCCGGGCAGCCCATGTTGATGTCGATGATCCGCGCCCCCGCGGCCTCGGCCACCCGGGCGGCCTCCGCCATCCAGCGCGGCTCGCAGCCGGCCAGCTGCACGACGTGAGGCTCGATCCCGGCGCCTTCCGCCCGGAGCTGCGCCTCCTCGGAGCCTTGCACCAGCTCGTCCGACGCCACCATCTCGGATACGACGAGCCCGGCCCCCAGACGCCTGGCGATGCGCCTGAATGCGACATCGGTCACTCCGGACAAGGGTGCGAGAATGGCCGCCCTCTCGACCCGGACCGGACCGATGTGAAAGCCGCTTGCGCCTAATTTTTGATCAAAACTCATTGTGCCTAATCAATAGCCATTTCGCCCGCCGGTGCAAGCCCCTCTCACGGGGATTTGCTTTCCCGACCCCTCGCGCTTAGGAGAACGTTCGTCGCGGAGATCTCGCCCGGATGTCAGTTGCCGCCCTCATCGTTGCCGCAGGCCGTGGATCGAGAGCCGGGGAAGGAATCCCGAAGCAGTACCGCCTGGTGCACGGGCAATCCGTCCTCGCAGGAACGCTCCTCGCCTTTGCTTCCCACCCGCGGATCACCCGGGCCGTCGTCGTGATCCACCCTGACGACCGGGCGCTTTATGAGGCAGCGGTCCGGGGTTTGCCATCCGTCACACCGGCACTCCTGCCATGCGTCCATGGCGGTGCGACGCGGCAGGATTCGGTTCGCAGCGGATTGGACGCGCTGGCGGCTTCGGACCCCGAGATCGTCCTCGTGCACGATGCGGCCCGCCCCTTCGCGAGCCCTGACCTGATCGACAGAGCCATCGAGGCTGGCCTCCTCTGGGATGCGGCCGTCCCGGGGATTCCGGTCACGGATACGATCAAGATCGTCGGGGATCGGTCCGAGGTGGTCTCCACCCCGGATCGGTCGGCGCTCAGGGCGGTGCAGACCCCGCAATCCTTCAAGTTTCCGCTCCTCCTCGACGCACACCGCAACGCGGCGGCCTCGGGCCTTCATGGTTTCACCGACGATGGCGCCCTGGCGGAATGGGCCGGGCTGACGGTTCACGTTTTCGAGGGCGAAGCGGGCAATGTCAAACTGACCCATCCTGGGGATTTCCAAGAGGCCGAGCGGCGCATGACAAGCCGAGACACCACATACCTGACCCGCCTTGGAACCGGCTTCGACGTGCATGCTTTCGGCGACGGCGACCATGTCTGGCTCGGCGGAGTCAAGGTTCCTCACGACCGCGGGGTGGTCGCTCATTCGGACGGCGACGTGATCCTTCATGCCCTGACGGACGCTATCCTCGGGGCCCTGGCCGACGGGGACATCGGCACCCACTTCCCGCCGAGCGATCCGCAATGGCGCGGCGCCTCCTCCGACCGGTTCCTCTCCCATGCGGTGGAGCTCGTCCGCCGTCGGGGCGGGATGGTCGATCATCTCGACGCGACCCTGCTCTGCGAGCTACCGCGGCTCGGCCCCCATCGGGAGGAGATGCGGCAGAGGATCGCGGAAATCGCCGGCCTGCGCGTCGACCAGGTCTCGCTCAAGGCGACGACCACCGAGAAACTAGGCTTTACGGGCCGCCGCGAGGGCATTGCCGCGCAGGCGGCCGCCACGATCCGCCTGCCGGAGACAAGTCCATGACCCCTGAATTGGTGAACCGCGCCGCAGCGCTCCTCGAGGCCTATCGCGGGCGGGGCCTGAAGATCGCCACGGCGGAATCCTGCACCGGAGGCCTCGTGGCGGCGTTGCTGACGGAGATCTCGGGCTCTTCCGCTGTGGTGGAGCGTGGCTTCGTGACCTATTCCAACGAGGCGAAGACGGAGCTGATCGGGGTCCCGGCCGAACTGATCGTCTCCGAGGGCGCCGTCAGCGAAAAGGTCGCCCGGTCCATGGCGGAGGGCGCCCTCGCCCGTTCGCGCGCCGACGTGGCTTTGGGCATCACGGGGGTTGCCGGCCCGACCGGCGGGACGGCCGCGAAGCCGGTCGGTCTGGTGCATTTCGGCCTCGCCCGAAAGGGGGCCGGGACGGTGCACCTCGAGCGCCGCTACGGCGACCTCGGCCGGGAGATTGTGCGTCGTCGGGCCGTCGAGGACGCCCTGTCCCTGCTCGAGCAGGTTCTACGCTGATCAGGCGGTCTTGGCCCCGGCCCGGGACGCGGGCGGCGCGCCGTAGATCTCGTCCGCCCGCTCCTCGAAGGCTTCGGTGAACTTGCGGAAGGCCTTGTCGAAGACGCTGCCCATCAGAAGCCCCAGCGCGAAGCTCTTGAACTCGTAGTTGATGTAGAAATCCACCTCGCAGCCGCCCGGCGCCTCGCGGAATGTCCAGCGGTTCTCGAGATACTTGAAGGGCCCGTCCACGTACTCGACCGTGATCTTCCGACGTGGATCGTCGAGGGTCACCCGGGTGGTGAAGGTTTCCCGGATGGCCTTGTAGCCCACCGACATCGTGGCGACGAGCGACTCGATGCCCTCCCCGCTCTGGACCCGGCGCATGACCCGCAATTCTTCGCAGAGCGGCACGAATTCCGGATAGCGCTCCACATCGGCCACCAGGGCGAACATCTGAGCCGGCGTATGCTGGACGGTGCGCGTGGTGCGAAAGGTCGGCATGCTCAGGCGGCCTCTTTGACGGTTGCAAGCGTGGCCTCGAGGGCCGGGATCTCGGAGCGGGAGCGCAGCACGTAAACCTGCTGATCGGGGCGCAGACGCTCCAGCATCCGGGCTGTTTTCGGCCGCATCCGTCGCGGGTAGGACCAGATCCAGCGCATGAAGGACCAGTCGAACCGTTCCGGCCCGGCGTCGCCCAGATCGGCCCGGGGGCGACCGTAGTTCCTCGCCACGCGCCAGAGAACGCTCGACGCGCATCGCCAGCGCGGCAGGTCGAGCCAGACGATGGCGGTCGCCCGGGGAACACGAATATCGAAGGTGCTGGCGTAGTTGCCGTCCATGACCCAGGCCGGCCGGGCCGCGAGGGTCTTCACCCGCTCACGCCATTCGGCCCTGTCGGGCACGGTCCAGCCGGGGCCGAAATACTCCCGGTCGAGGTGGATCAGCGGCAGATCGAGGCGCCCTGCGAGACGGCTCGCCAGGGTGCTCTTGCCCGCGCCCGGGCTGCCGATCACCAAGATGCGCTGCATGCCAAGTCCGAACCGTGTCCGTCAGGTTTCAGCCGAGCTTCGCCAGACGAGCCGCCTTCAGCTTGGCAAAATCCTCTCCCGCGTGGTGCGACGAGCGCGTCAGCGGGGTCGAGGAGACGAGGAGGAAACCCTTGGCATAGGCCGTGGTTTCAAAGGCCTTGAATTCGTCGGGCGTCACGAAGCGAATCACCGGATGGTGCTTCTTGGTGGGCTGGAGGTATTGGCCGATGGTCATGAAGTCCACATCGGCAGAGCGAAGATCGTCCATGAGCTGGAGAACCTCGTTCCGCTCCTCGCCCAGGCCGACCATGATGCCGGATTTGGTGAAGATCGTCGGATCGAGCTCCTTCACCTGCTGCAGCAGGCGGATGGAGTGGAAGTAGCGGGCCCCGGGCCGGACCTTCAGGTACTTGGACGGCACGGTCTCGAGGTTGTGGTTGAACACGTCGGGCTTGGCCGCCACCACGATCTCGAGTGCGCCGGGCTTGCGGAGGAAGTCGGGCGTCAGGATCTCGATGGTGGTCTTCGGCGAACGGGCCCGGATGGCCCGGATCACGTCGGCGAAATGCTGCGCGCCGCCGTCCGCCAGGTCGTCACGGTCCACGGACGTGATGACCACATGCTCCAGGCCGAGCTTCTCCACGGCCTTGGCGACGCTCTCGGGCTCGTTCCGATCGAGGGCCTGCGGCAGGCCGGTCTTCACGTTGCAGAACGCGCAGGCCCGGGTGCAGGTGTCGCCCATGATCATGAAGGTGGCGTGCTTCTTCTCCCAGCATTCGCCGATATTGGGGCAGCCGGCCTCCTCGCAGACGGTGACGAGCTTGTTCTCGCGCACGATCCGGTTGGTCTCGGCCCATTTCGGCGAACCGGGAGCCTTCACGCGAATCCATTCGGGCTTGCGCTGCTGAACGGGCTGGTCCGGCCGATGCGCCTTTTCCGGATGGCGGGGGCGTTGGTCCTTGTTGAGGAGGTCGAGAACGACGGCCATGAAGCTACAATCCCTGGGCGAGGGAACCCTGCCCTTCCTGATCTGCCGCTGATTTAAGACGTCCGGCGGACATTCGCAAATGCTCAGATGGCAGGCCTGCCCTATCGTTGCATCGTGACCGGGGTTTCCCGCCATCGACGGGCTCGCGGGGATGCCGCCGCTGCGCCGCTCCGTGCCGTTCCGGATCGAGCTCTTCGGACATGATCAGCTCCACGTCATCACGCCGGTGATCTCCCTTCCGTGGCGGCGGCGTTTCTCGGATCGGGATGGCCGGCCATGACGTGCGGAGGGCGTCAGGACGTGAGGGGCGTCAGCGACGCGACGCGAACTCGGCCGCCAGCTCGGGATAGCGCTCCATCGGCGGCAGGCTCTCGAAGCTGTGCAGGGCCGGTGTGGTGGCCCATGGGAGCTTCTCGCTCGTATAGGTCTCGATGAACGGCGGGAACCGGCCCGGGTCTTCGAGCATCGCGGTGCGGACGTTGACGAACTCGTCCATGCCCTCGGGCCGGGTGAAGAGCCAGCTCATGCAGTGCGGGCAGAAGAAGTGCCGCGTGGCACCGTGCAGTCCGCCGATCACGGGCTCGCCCTGCAGCACGGCAAACCGGTCGCTCGGATAAAGGACGCTCAGCGAGAAGGCGCTCGCGGTCATGCGTTGGCAACCCTCGCAATGACAGGCCATGGCGATGATGGGATGCCCATCGACACGAAACCTGACCCGACCGCACCGGCACCGGCCCTCGTGCCGATTATCCGAACCCGCCATGTCCCCCTCCTCTTCAGAGCTGGAGGGCAAGATTGCTGCGGATCGCTGGCGGGCGTCAACGCCACTGGACCTGAACGCTGATCGCTGCGCCGCGGCGTCCGCCCGGGATGCGTTCAGAGCCCGGACCGCATGGCTCCGTCGAGAATCCTGAACACGCGCTCGTCCCCGCACTGGGCCACGTTGAAACGCATGAAATCGGCGGCGGTCTGCGCCGGGCTGAAGACATTGCCGGGCGCGAGCACCACGCCGCCCCGAAGCGCGTGCCGCGCCACGTCGGCGGCGTTCAGGCGATCCGGCAGACGGCACCAGAGCAGCATGCCGGCCTCGGGTTCCAGCCACGGTTCGATGCCGAGGGCGCGCAGACGCCGCAGAGTGTCCGTCCTCGCCTTCGCAAGGCGGACCCGCAGCCCGTCCAGGTATTTGCGGTAGGTGCCGCTGCCGAGGACGCTGAAGACGAGATCCTGCGACAAGGGACTGCTGGCAAAGCCGGTGGCGATCCTGAGATCGACCAGCCTGTCGATCCAGTCCGTCCTGGCCGCGATGTAACCGCACCGGAAGGAGGCTGAAAGCGTTTTGGAGAAGCTCCCGATCCGCACCACGCGGTCGAGGCCGTCGAGAGCGGCGAGTCGCGGCGCCGGCTCCCTTTCGAAATCGGCGAAGATGTCGTCCTCGACGATGAGGGCCCCATGGGTTTCGGCGAGCTTGAGCACCTTGTGGGCCGTCGCGGCTCTCAATGTGGCGCCGGTCGGGTTATGGAGGCCGGAGGTGGTGATGTAGAGGCGGGGCCGGTGC
Source organism: Microvirga yunnanensis (assembly GCF_025460875.1). Classification (NCBI taxonomy): domain Bacteria; kingdom Pseudomonadati; phylum Pseudomonadota; class Alphaproteobacteria; order Hyphomicrobiales; family Methylobacteriaceae; genus Microvirga; species Microvirga yunnanensis. Next base: position 69,076 of record NZ_JAMXFI010000018.1, on the reverse strand, counting down.
TCGGCGAGCGCCGCCTCGTATGCCACGAGGTCGGGCCCCTCCGGGGTATAGGGGACGCCGACGATCTTCGCGTGATGGGCACGCAGAACGGCCAGGAAGTTGAAATAGCAGGGATCGTCCACCAGGACCGCATCGCCCGGTTGCAGCAGGAGCCGGCATACGAGATCGATCGCCTGGGTGCCGGATTCGGTCAGCAGGATCTGGTCCGGACCGGCATGAAAGCCCTGCTCGGCCATGCGGCGCGACAGGAGCTGACGCAAAGGCGCCAGTCCTCCCGGCGTGCCGTAATCGGTCAGCTTCGCGGTTTCCCTGGTCCGGGCGAGCTGGCGGAGGGCGCGGCGGATGTCTTCATCGGGCATCCATTCGGCCGGAAGCCAGCCGCAGCCGGGCTTGAGCATCGCCGGCCCCGCCTCCAGGGACTGTCGCGACACCCAGAACGGGTCGACGGCCCGGTCGAGGCGCGGCCCGAGCTCCGCGAGAGACAGGGGCGGCGGCGCCGCCGCGCTGAAGAAGCCGGAGCCCGGCCTCGACCGGATGACGCCTTCCGCCGCCAGCCGGTCATAGGCCTCGACGATTGTGGACTTGGACACGCCCATCGTCGTGGCAAGGGCGCGGATCGACGGCAGCTTCGCGCCCGGGTTCAGGGACCGGCTTGCGATCCGCGCGCGGACCGCCTGCATGACATGCTCCACCCGGGTTCCGGGCGGGCGATTGGTTCCGAGCTCATCCACTGTACTGCCTCCATGACCATGACAGTTCGGATGAACTGTACTGGACCGTACCTGGAAAAACCATGTGATCGAGCCGAGAAGATCATCCCGCGGAGGCACGGACATGGACCGGACGAAGACAGGATGGATCAGCGGCTTCGTCGGCGTGCTGATCTTCAGCGGCTCGCTGCCGGCCACGCGCGTGGCCGTGGCGGATTTGGATCCCCTGTTCCTGACAGTGGCGCGGGCCTGCATCGCCGGGCTCCTCGGCGCCGCCCTGCTGATGATCCTGCGCCAGAAGCGCCCGGCCCGGTCCGACCTTGCCGCCCTCGGGATCGTGTCGCTGGGCGTCGTCATCGGCTTCCCGCTCCTGACCGCCTTGGCGCTCCGGCATGTCACGTCGGCCCATTCGATCGTGTTCATCGGCCTCCTGCCCCTGGCGACAGCGGTCTTCGGGGTGCTGCGGGGGGGCGAGCGGCCGCAGCCGGCCTTCTGGGTCTTCTCGGGGCTCGGCGGCGCGATGGTGGCCGGGTTCTCGCTGCTCCAGGGATTCTCGGCCTCACCGGCCGGCGATCTGCTGATGGTCGGGGCGGTTCTTCTCTGCGGGCTCGGCTACGCCGAAGGCGCGACGCTGGCGCGGCGGCTCGGCGGATGGCAGGTCATTTCCTGGGCCCTGGCCCTGTCGCTGCCCGTCACGGGGCCGCTGACGCTTCTCACATGGCCCGACTCCCTGGGTGGAATCGGCCTCCCGGCATGGCTCGGGCTCGCCTATGTGTCCCTGTTCTCCATGCTGATCGGCTTCGTGTTCTGGTACCGGGGCCTCGCCCTGGGAGGCATCGCCGGCGTGGGGCAGCTGCAGCTCCTGCAGCCGTTCCTCGGCCTCCTCTGGGCGGCCGCCCTTCTGCACGAGACGGTCGGGTGGTCGATGATCGCCGCCACGCTCGCGGTGATCGGCTGCGTGGCCGGCGCGAAGAGATTCGCCAGGCCCGAGAGGGCGGGCGTCACGCTTCTGCCGAAGGTCCGGGCGGGCACCCGCTCCTAACATCCGGCGATCAATCCGTGGTCACGGCGGTCTCGACGTCGGACGGGTCGACCTGCCGGTTGAGGCCCGCATTGAGCTTGTCGCGGTCGAGCTCGCCCTCCCACCAGGCCACGACCACGGCGGCCACGCCGTTGCCGGTGATGTTGGTGAGCGCGCGCACCTCGCTCATGAACTTGTCGATGCCGAGGATGATCGCCATTCCGGGCACGAGGGCCGGGTTCACCACCGCCAGGGTCGCGGCCAGCGTGATGAAGCCCGCCCCGGTGACGCCGCTGGCGCCCTTCGAGGTGAGCAGCGCCACGAGCAGGATGGTGAGCTGCTGGCTGAGGGTGAGGTCGTAGCCCAGCGCCTGCGCGATGAACAGGGTCGCCAGGGTCATGTAGATGTTGGTGCCGTCGAGGTTGAACGAATAGCCGGTCGGGACCACGAGGCCCACGACGGATTTCGAGCAGCCGAGCCGTTCGAGCTTCTCCATGAGCTGCGGCAGGGCGCTCTCGGACGAGCTGGTGCCGAGCACGATCAGCAGCTCGTCCTTGATGTAGCCGATGAACTTGAAGATGCTGAAGCCCACGATCCGCGCGATCACGCCCAGCACGACGAAGATGAACAGCGCCGCCGTGGCATAGAAGGTCACGATCAGGCCGAAGAGGTTTCCCAGCGCCGAGGGGCCGTAGCGCCCGATCGTGAAGGCCATGGCCCCGAAAGCCCCGATCGGGGCCGCCTTCATGACGATGGCGATGACGCCGAACATGCCATGCGCCACGTCGTCGATGATATTGCGGACCGTCTCGCCCCGCTCGCCGAGAACCAGGAGGGCGAAGCCGAACAGGATCGCGAACAGCAGGACCTGGAGGATGTCGCCCTGGGCGAAGGCCCCGACCACGCTGTCGGGAATGATGTGCAGAAGGAAATCGACCGGCTTCTGCTCGGCGGCCTGCTTGGCGTAGCCGGCGACTGCGGCCGGGTCCGGCGTCCCGGCGAACCCTGCGCCCGGCTTCACGATATTGCCGACGAGAAGGCCGATGACGAGCGCGAAGGTCGACACCACCTCGAAATAGACGAGGGCCTTGATGCCGACCCGTCCCACCTTCTTGGCGTCCTGGATGTGGGCGATGCCGGACACCACCGTGCAGAAGATGATCGGCGCGATGACCATCTTGATGAGCTTGATGAAGCCGTCCCCGAGGGCCTTGATCCAGTCGCTCTTGGCCAGGTCCGGGAAGAGCCAGCCGACGAGAATGCCGAGAAAGATGGCGATCAGAACCTGGATGTAGAGAACCTTGTACCAGGGCTTCCTGCGGGACTGCGAGGTCCGCACCTCGTCCCTCATTGCGACGCTTGTCATCGCCGCCTCCTCCCGTGCCGACGGTCTGGGCGGCTGTCCCCGTCGTCAGACGGCGCAGCCAGGGCCGTTTCACCGGTCCTGGCTGGTTAATTCCTGGAACTCGCCTTGGGTCCACGCAAAGTTGGGGACCGGAGCGCCTCAGATGTGGATCACCCGGTCGTAGGCATCCATGACGCTCTCGTGCATGGTCTCAGAGAGGGTCGGGTGCGGGAAGACGGCGTGGATCAGGTCTTCTTCCGTTGTCTCGAGATTCATCGCGATCACGAAGCCCTGGATCAGCTCCGTCACCTCGGCGCCGACCATGTGGGCGCCGAGCAGCTGGCCGGTCTTCTTGTCGAAGATCGTCTTCACCAGGCCGTCGGGCTCGCCGAGCGCGATGGCCTTGCCGTTGCCGATGAACGGGAAGCGGCCGACCCGGATGTCGTAGCCCTGCTCCTTCGCCTTGGCCTCGGTGAGGCCCACGGAGGCGATCTGCGGGTTGCAATAGGTGCAGCCCGGGATCTTGGCCTTGTCCATGGCGTGGGCATGCAGGCCCTTGATGGTCTCGACGCAGATGACGCCCTCGTGCTCCGCCTTGTGCGCCAGCATCGGGGGGCCGGCCACGTCGCCGATGGCGTAGATGCCGGGCACATTGGTCCGTCCGAGGCCGTCCGTGACGACCACGCCCCGTTCGATCTTCACCCCGAGCTTCTCCAGGCCCAGATTCTCGATGTTGCCGACGACCCCGACCGCCGAGATCATCCGCTCGGCGGTGATCGTCTGCGTGCCGCCCTTGCCGTCGTCGATGGTGGCCGTGATGGAGTTCGCGCCCTTCTCGACCTTGGTGACCTTGGCGCCCGAGAAGATCTTCATGCCCTGCTTCTCGAAGCGCTTGCGGGCGAGCGCGGCGATTTCCGCGTCCTCCACCGGCAGGATCTGCGGCATGACCTCGACCACGGTCACGTCCACGCCCATGGTGCGGTAGAAGGAGGCGAACTCGATCCCGATGGCGCCCGAGCCCATGACGATGAGCGACTTCGGCATGGAAGGCGGCACCATGGCCTCGAAATAGGTCCAGATCAGCTTGCCGTCCGGCTCGATGCCCGGCAGCGCCCTGGGGCGCGCGCCGGTCGCCACGATGATGTTCTTGGCCTGGTAGGTCCCGGGCTCCAGCACGCCTTTCGGAACGGGGTTCTGCGGCTGCATGGCGGGCTTCTTCGGGGCGGTCACGACCACCTCGCCGACCTTCGAGATCGTCGCCTCGCCCCAGATCACGTCGACCTTGTTCTTCTTCAGCAGCATGCCGACGCCGCCGTTGAGGCGTCCCGAGACTCCGCGCGAGCGGTTGACGATGGCGGCCGCGTCGAAGCCGATGCCCTGGGCCGACAGGCCGTAATCCTTGGCGTGCTCCATGTAGTGGTAGATCTCGGCCGAACGCAGGAGCGCCTTGGTCGGGATGCAGCCCCAGTTGAGGCAGATGCCGCCCAGATGCTCGCGCTCCACCACGGCGGTCTTGAACCCGAGCTGGGCCGCGCGGATCGCCGCCACATAGCCCCCCGGCCCGCCGCCGATGACGATGATGTCGTACTGGTTTGCCATAGTGCTAGTTCCCCTGCGCGTACTGCGCGATGCCGTGACCGAAGGACCAGTTTTCCTTTTCGACTTCGATCAGGTTGATGAACACGTCCTCGGGACGAAGGCCGGGATCCGCCTCGAGCTTCTCGACGATCCGTCTGAAGAGGGCCTTCTTCTGGTCGATGGTCCGTGTGTTGCTGACGGTGAGCTGGATGATGACGAGATCGTCGCTCCGCGGGATGTCGAGATAGTTCGCCCCGTAGAAGAAGTTGTCGCCCTCGTGCTCGCTGACGGTGACGAAGAGATCGTCCTCGGGAACGTTGAACGTTTCGCGCAGGGCGAGATAGACCCCGTCCGCCAGCGCCTTCCGATAGGCGGGCGTCTTGCCGTTGCGAAGCGAGATGCGGATGAGCGGCATGGAGCCTCCCTATCGCCGACAGAGAATGGCCGGGACAAGCCCGGCCATGACGTCTTTCAGACCAGCATGCCCATCGGGCTCTCGATGAGCTGCTTGAAGGCCGCCAGGAGTTCCGCCCCGAGCGCCCCGTCGACCACCCGGTGGTCGCAGGAGAGCGTCACGGTCATGGCCTGCACGACCGCCGGTGCGCCGTTCTTCACCACCACCCGCTGCTCGCCGGCGCCGACCGCAAGGATCGTGCCGTGGGGCGGGTTGATGACGGCCTGGAAGTCCTTGATGCCGTACATGCCGAGATTCGACACCGCGGTCGAGCCGCCGGTGTATTCCTCCGGCTTGAGGCGGCGGTTGCGGGCCCGGCCCGCCATGTCCTTCACCTCGGCCGAGATGGCCGTGAGGGTCTTCTGCTCGGCCCTGCGCACGACCGGGGTGAACAGGCCGCCCTCGATGGCGACCGCCACGCCCACGTCGGAGTGCTTCATCTTCAGGATGCGGTCCTCGGCCCAGACCGCGTTTGCGGCCGGCACGCGCTGGAGCGCGATGGCGAGCGCCTTGATGACGAAGTCGTTGACCGAGAGCTTGTAGGCGGGCTTGCCGTCCTTGTCCTTCCCGGCCGCGTTGTTGATCTGCTCGCGCAGCGCCATCAGGGCGTCGAGCTCGCAGTCGAGCGCCAGGTAGAAGTGCGGCACCGTCTGCTTCGACTCGACGAGGCGCTTGGCGATCGTCTTGCGCATGCCGTCGAGCGGCACCTCCTCGTAGGAGCCGGCCTCGAACATCGCCTTGACCTGGTCGGCGCCCATGCTCGGCGCGAGCTGCGGGGCCGCCGGCTTGGCCACCGGTGCCGGCGCAGCCGCAGCCGCCGCCGGAGCGGCGGCGGGCTTGGCGCCTCCGCCCTGGAGCGCGGCGCGGACGTCCTTCTCGACGATCCGGCCATGCGGTCCCGAACCCCGGACCGACCCGAGGTCGACGCCGGCTTCCTTCGCGATGCGCTTGGCGAGCGGAGAGGCGAAGACCCGGTTGCCGGTCTGCTGCCCTGCCCCGTTGGGCTTGGCCGCCTGCGCGGGGCCGGCCGGCGCCTGATCGACCCGGGCATAGGACATGTGAGCCGAGGCATCGCCAGGAATGGCATTGGCCTGCGGCTGAGGCGCCGCCGCGGGAGCGGCCGGAGCCGGGGCGGCTTCCGCCTTGGGCGCCGGAGCCGGAGCGGCGCCGCCCGCGGCGGGAGCCGTGACGCTCTTCGGGTCCTCGCCCTCGCCGGCGATCAGGGCGATGAGCTGGTTGACCGGAACATCGGCCGTGCCTTCCGGAACGACGATCTTGGCGAGGATGCCTTCGTCGACCGCTTCCACCTCCATGGTGGCCTTGTCGGTCTCGATCTCGGCGATCACGTCGCCGGATTTCACCGGGTCGCCTTCCTTCTTCAGCCACTTGGCAAGGTTGCCCTTTTCCATGGTGGGAGACAGGGCGGGCATCAGGATATTGATGGGCATGGCGTTGATGGATCCTGATCTGGAAAGGTTTAATTGATCGCCTGCGTCGAGCCCGGATCGCTCGGATCGTCGAGCTCGGCCTGGATGCCGGCCGTGATCTCGGCGAGAGCCTCCTCTTCGGAGAACTCGGTTTCCATGGCGTAGACGCGCGCGGCATGACGGGCGAGATCCACCAGGAGCACGCCCCAGGTAAACGGATCGTCGAAGGCGCGGCGCAGCGCGATGCTCACCGCCCCGTCGACGACCGAAGCCCTCAGGATCTCGACGCCCCCTTTTTCCAGGGCGTCGGGCGGAACGTTGAGAGCCTCGAATTTCCGTTCAGTCATTTCATCACCTGTAGCAAACGGCCTTCGCCGCCTGCACCACTTCCGCCACCGACGGGAGCGCGAGCTTCTCGAGGTTGGCCGCGTAGGGCATGGGCACGTCCTTGCCGGTCACGCGGATCACGGGGGCGTCGAGATAGTCGAACGCATTCTCCATGATGCGCATGGCGATCTCGGCGCCGACGCCCGATTGCGGATAGCCCTCTTCCACCGTGACGCAGCGGCCGGTCTTCATGACCGAGGCGACGATCGTGTCGGTGTCCATGGGGCGGATCGTGCGCAGGTCGATGACCTCGGCCTCGATGCCTTCCTTGGCCAGTTCCTCGGCAGCCTTCAGCGCGTAGGTCATGCCGATGGAGAAGGACACGATGGTCACGTCCTTGCCCTGACGGTGGATGCGCGCCTTGCCGATCGGGACCGTGAAGTCGTCGAGCTTCGGCACCGGGAAAGACTGGCCGTAGAGAATCTCGTTCTCCAGGAACACGACCGGGTTCGGATCGCGGATGGCGCTCTTGAGGAGGCCCTTCGCGTCCGAGGCCGAGTAAGGCGCCACGACCTTGAGGCCAGGAACCTGCGAATACCAGGCGGCGAAGTCCTGGCTGTGCTGGGCGGCCACGCGGGCGGCGGCCCCGTTGGGCCCGCGGAACACGATGGGGGCGCCGAGCTGGCCGCCGGACATGTAGAGGGTCTTGGCGGCCGAATTGATGATCTGGTCGATCGCCTGCATGGCGAAGTTGAAGGTCATGAACTCGACAACCGGGCGCAGGCCCGTGAAGGCGGCGCCGACGCCCACGCCGGCAAAGCCGTGCTCGGTGATCGGCGTGTCGATCACGCGCTTGGCGCCGAATTCCTGCAGAAGGCCCTGGGTGACCTTGTAGGCGCCCTGGTACTCGGCCACCTCTTCGCCCATGACGAACACCGTGTCGTCCTTGCGCATCTCTTCCGCCATGGCGTCGCGAAGCGCCTCGCGGACCGTCATGGAGACCATCTCGGTCCCTTCCGGGATCTCCGCCATGGCATCGTGCGCCGTGCGGGTCTGGATCACGTAGGGGGCCGCAGGCTCGCCCACCGGAGTCACGTCCGTACCCTGGATGGAATCCGGCGACGGGCGGTCGGCCATGCCTTCCCGCTCCATGTCGGGCGTCGGTGCCGGCTGGGACTCCGGCGCCGGAGCGGCCGGCGCCTTGGCCGACGCCGCCGCGGAGGAAACGTCCTCACCCTCGCCGGCCAGAATCGCGATGGGGGTGTTCACGGCCACGTTGTCCGTGCCGTCGGAGATGAGGATCTTGGCGAGGACGCCCTCGTCGATCGCCTCGACCTCCATGGTGGCCTTGTCGGTCTCGATCTCGGCCAGCACGTCGCCGGGCTTGACCTGATCGCCTTCCTTTTTCAGCCATTTGGCCAGTTTGCCCTGCTCCATGGTGGGCGAGAGGGCAGGCATGAGAATATCGATCGCCATTAAAAGACTCGTTTTGATTGTCGCAGCGGCGAGATTCGGGGGGAAGCGACGCCAACGCGTCGCTTAGAGGAGGATGTCCGTGTAGAGCTCGGACGGATCCGGCTCCGGATCGTGCGTGGCGAACTCGGCCGCCTCGTTGACGATCTCGCGCACCTTGCTGTCGATGGCCTTGAGCTCGTCTTCCGACAGCTTCCAGCTCTCCAGCAGGCGGCGGCGGACCTGCTCGATCGGGTCGTATTCCTCGCGCATGCGGGTCACCTCGTCCTTCGTGCGGTACTTCGCCGGATCGGACATGGAGTGGCCGCGGTAGCGGTAGGTCTGCATCTCGAGGATGTACGGACCCTTGCCGGTGCGCGCATGCTCGACGGCGCGCTGGCCGGCGGCGTAGACCGCGCGGACATCCATCCCGTCCACCTGCTCGCCCGGGATGCCGAAGGACAGGCCGCGCTTGGAGAAGTCCGTCTGGGCGGACGCACGCGTCACGGCCGTGCCCATGGCGTATCGGTTGTTCTCGATCACGTAGACGACAGGCAGCTTCCAGAGCGCCGCCATGTTGAAGCTCTCGTAGACCTGGCCCTGGTTGGCCGCGCCGTCGCCGAAATAGGTCAGGCAGACATTGCCGTTCTCGCGGTAATGGTTCGCGAACGCGATGCCCGTCCCGAGCGACACCTGCGCGCCCACGATGCCGTGGCCGCCGTAGAAATGCTTCTCCTTGGAGAACATGTGCATGGAGCCGCCCTTGCCCTTCGACAGGCCGCCGCGACGGCCCGTCAGCTCGGCCATGACGCCCTTCGCGTCCATGCCGCAGGCCAGCATGTGACCGTGATCGCGGTAACCCGTGATCACCTGGTCGCCCTCTCGCGTGGCCATCTGCATGCCGATGACGACGGCCTCCTGGCCGATATAGAGGTGGCAGAAGCCGCCGATCAGTCCCATGCCGTACATCTGGCCGGACTTTTCCTCGAAGCGGCGGATCAGCAGCATATCGTTATAAGCTGACAGATCCTGGTTCTTGTCGAATTGTGGGGAGTTGGGGGTGGCTCCGTTCTTGGAGCCTTTGCTGGGGGTAGTCTTGTTAGCCGCGCCTGCACCGGCACGGCCCGCCTTGCGGGCAGCAACAGCCATCGGGTCCTCCGAAGGGTTTCCTCGACGAAAGTTGTAGCGCAGTCGGAATCGGAAAGCGAGTAGGTCAAAAGGTGTTTTGCGGTGCACAATGAAACGCACAACCCATTGATTCGCTAAAGAAATTTTCGATCAACTGGATTTCAGTTAAGCAGAACTTTTAAGTTATTGTTAATTACGGTCCGGTGATGATCACCAGGTCGTTCTTGTGCACGCGGCCCAGCATGACGCGCGCCCGCTCCTCGAGCAGATCGCGGTCGATCTGATCGCTCCGGAGCAGCGCGATGCGGCGCTCCCACTCGGAGCGCTGGGTCTTTAAACCATCGAGTTCCGCGGAAAGTTCGGCGACCTGCGCCTCATACTTTTGTTGCGCCTCGATGCCGCGCGCGCCGCTATGGGCGTGATGGACGAAGTACGCCGCCACCCCGGCCGAGATGCTGTAGAGCACCAGCGGAATCAAGAATCGTCGTGCGCGTCTGCGGATCACCATGGAGACGAGTCATACACCGGCATGGTTAAGGAGGTGTTGACCAGGGGCAGTGCGCGCCCTTCCGAGCCCGGGTCGCCGCGCCGCCCCAGCCCGGGCTTCACCGCTCGGGACTGCAACGGGATCACGCAACCGCGGAGGCCCGTCCGCGCTCGAATGGGGCACGGACGGGTCGGTCAGAACACGAAGAAGTCGCTCGCCGACACCTTGAGCGGGTGCCCGGCCAGGGTAGCGAACTGGACGGCCTGCTTCGCCCCCGTGCCGTCCTTGTCGTAGAGCAGCGCGCCGGTATTCTTGTTGTAGATGATCCGGTCGCTGGCATCGTGGGCGGCCGCTCCCACATGGAATGCCCCCTTCGCGAGGGCGCCCTTCTTGATCGTGCTGAAGATTGACTTCGCCAGATGGATGGTGTCGTCCGTGAACGAGAAGTCGACGATCTTGTCCAGATTGCTCTTCTTGTTGGCCGGATTGGTCTTGCCGAGCTTCGAATCGAAAACGAAGACGTCCCGGCCCCCGCCCCCGGTGAGGATGTCGTTCCCGACCCCGCCGTTGAGGGTGTCGTTGCCGAGGCCGCCGCCGAGGCGATCCTTGCCCGCCCCGGCGACGATCCGGTCGTCCCCGCCGGTGCCGTCCGTGATCTCGGTTGAGATGTCCCGAACGGCGATCCTGAAGGTCTGGTCCGTGAACTGACCGGCCTTGTCGGTGGCGCGGACGGTGATGCTGTGCGCCGATGCCTGCTCGTAATCGAGCTTGACTCCATTGGCCACGACCACTTTCGTCCCCGAGGCGTCGAGCTTGAAGCGTCCGCCGGCGTCGTCGATCAGCGTGAAGGTCACCCTGTCGTCCGGATTGGCATCGAGGGCCGACAGGATCCCGACCTGCTCGCCGTTCGCGGCGAGTTCGTTCACGGCGGTTCCCGTGAAATTCACCTGGGTCGGCTTCTCGTCGGGGACAACCGTCACGGTGGCCTGCGTCGTGTTGCCGACGCTGTCTTCGAGGGTGATCTTGACCTCGCGGGCGGCGGCGGTCGGGCCGGTGCTCGTATAGGTCAGGGAGCGGATGAGCTCCTGAACCAGCGCGGGCGTCGCCTCCGTATAGAAGGAGATGGTCAGGCGGGAGCCCGTATCCGCAGCAACATAACCGATCTCCGTCCCGCTGACGGTGATGACGGTGGACTCCCGGGTGACCTTGCCGGTGGTGTCGAGTCCCACCCGGTCGAGCGCATTGGATCCGTTGACCACTTCGATGGTCAGCGCCCTCATGAACGGACTATCATCGGACAGAACGGCATTCCGCCCGTGGTCGAGGAGCACGGGTTTTTGTGGGACGACATAAAGGCGGTCGCCGTTGAGCCCCGAGATTTGAGGCGGCTCATCGGTATCCGTACCGGATCCGTCCTGAACGAACTTGAACCCCTGACGGTGCAGTTGCTCACGTTCCTCCGGGGTGAAGCTGTCACCCGTGAGAACGAGCTTGAGGCCAACGGAGTATCCGGACGTCTTCAGGGCGAGATCCTTATTGTCGAATGTTACGACACTGTTGCTGTCCAAGTCGAACAGCATGTATTCGATGTTGGTGATGGCCTTGCCCGAGAGATTGATCGAGCCGCCCGTGACGACGATGCCGTCGTTCTCCAGATCCTCATCGGGACCTATTCCGCCATCGATTGATGAGATGCCGGACAGTTGCTGCGCCGTGAGCGTGATGCTGTCGTCGCCGGTGCGACCTACGACGGAGTCGATGTTCTTCAATTCAGCGAACAATCTGAAATCGAAATATTGCCCGGCGCCGGCGAGCTGCAGCGTATCAGCGCCGCCGCCGCCGTCGAGGGAATCGCCGACGTCGAGGGCATTCGCGGAGAGTGCAAAGGTCTCGTCCGCCGCCGTGCCTGTCACGGCCTCGACACCCTTCTCGAGGAACACGACCGAAGCGGGGGCCACGCGGATCGTCGTGTCGGCGACATAGGTGTCGGCGTCGGAGTTTATCGTGATGAAGATGGTGCGCTCGAAGATCGTCGAGGCGGTGGAGGTACTGGTGTAGGTCAGGGCGTGGAGGAGTTCTTCGACCTGGACCGAGGTGGTACCGGGCTGGAACTCGACGATCATGCCGATCTCGTCCAGGGTCGAAACCGTCCCGATGGACGTTCCGTCGTAGAGTATTTCGACGTCCTGTTCGAATACCCCTGACAGCGTGATGTGAGCACCGCTCGTATCGATCCCGAGTTGCTCGGTCGTCTCACGGACTGAGCCGAAATCGACGAAGAGGCTATCCAGAGGGTTGCTGGCACCTATCGTTGCATCCCTGTTCCTGTCGATGAATGCGACCTGCTGCACGGTCGTCTGAACCAAATCGCCGTCGAGATTCTCAATCGTAGTAGCCGCGAGCGGCTGAGGAACGGGTGAAGGCATGAATTTCCTCGCTGGTGTCGTGTTCATGGCTCAGGCCGGAACGTGCGCCCGAAAGCACTGCAGCACACTAACAATTATGTTAAAACATTACAACTCATGGGTTCGGTTTCGCGAGCGGAGCCTTAATGAGAAAGGGGGCCTTTCGGCCCCCTCTCCTTTTCTGCATTCCTGCGACGTTTCGTTTGGACGAGCTTGGTTACCGCAGCGCCTTCAGGGCCGCCCGGCCGGCATAGCGCGCCTGGGGACCGAGCTCTTCCTCGATGCGGATGAGCTGGTTGTACTTGGCGGTCCGGTCCGAGCGGGCGAGCGAGCCGGTCTTGATCTGCCCGCAATTGGTCGCGACCGCGAGGTCCGCGATGGTGGAATCCTCCGTCTCGCCGGAGCGGTGGGACATGACCGCCGTGTAGCCGGCCCGGTGGGCCATGTCGACGGCGGCAAGCGTCTCGGTGAGCGAGCCGATCTGGTTCACCTTCACCAGGAGCGAGTTGGCGACGCCCCGCTCGAGGCCCTCGGACAGACGCTCCACGTTGGTCACGAACAGGTCGTCGCCGACGAGCTGGCACTTGGACCCGATCAGGTCGGTCACGGCCTTCCAGCCCTCCCAGTCGTCCTCGGACATGCCGTCCTCGATGGTGGCGATCGGATAGGCGGACACGAGCTTGGCCAGGTACTCGGCCTGCTGCTGCGGGTTCAGCTTCTGGCCGGTTCCTTCGTAATGGTAGGCGCCGTCCTTGAAGAACTCGGTGGCCGCGCAGTCGAGACCGAGCACGATGTCCTGGCCGGGCTTGTAGCCGGCCTGCTCGACGGACTTCATGATGAAGTCTAGGGCGGCCTCCGCCGAGGGAAGGTTCGGGGCGAAGCCGCCCTCGTCGCCCACATTGGTGTTGTGGCCGGCATCCTTGAGGGCCTTCTTCAGGGTGTGGAACACCTCGGATCCCATGCGCACGGCTTCCGCCAGGGTCGGGGCACCGACCGGCATGATCATGAATTCCTGGAAGTCGATCGGGTTGTCGGCATGGGCGCCGCCGTTGATGATGTTCATCATCGGAACCGGCAGGACGCGGGCCTGCGTGCCGCCCACATAGCGGTAAAGCGGGAGTGCCGCGGCATCGGCCGCCGCCTTGGCCACGGCCAGCGACACGCCCAGGATGGCGTTGGCGCCCAGGCGGCCCTTGTTCGGGGTGCCGTCGAGCTCGATCATGGTCTCGTCGATGGCGACCTGCTCCTCCGCGTCCATGCCCCCGATGGCGTCGAGAATCTCGTTGTTGACCGCGTCGACGGCCCTGAGCACGCCCTTGCCGAGATAGACCGACTTGTCGCCGTCGCGCAGCTCCACCGCCTCGTGGGCCCCCGTGGAGGCGCCCGAGGGCACGGCGGCCCGGCCCATGGAGCCGTCTTCGAGGGTCACATCCACCTCGACCGTGGGATTGCCCCGGCTGTCGAGGATCTGGCGGGCGAAAACGTCGATAATGGCGGTCATGGGGCAGGCTCCTGCGGGCTGAAGTGCGGCCGGCGCCGCCCGGATGACGGGTGCGGCCTCAAGTCATGAATTGGCTTATTGACCGAAATGCCCATGTGAGCAAGGACGGCAAGAGCTTTCCCCTTATCAATCCAAGGTCAATTCCCGATGACGGAAACCAGTCTCAAGCTCGGCCACGCCAGCGCCCAGCCGCAATCCCCCGAGGAGGCGCAGCTCGACCGGGTGCCCAACCCGCATCCCGACAGCGATTATCTCGCCCGCTTCACCGTGCCGGAATTCACCTCCCTGTGCCCCGTCACGGGACAGCCGGATTTCGCCATCCTGGTGATCGACTACGTGCCCGGTCCGTGGCTGGTCGAATCCAAGTCGCTCAAGCTCTACATGCACAGCTTCCGCAATCACGGCGCCTTCCATGAGGATTGCACGGTGGCTATCGGCAAGCGCCTCGCCGACCTGCTGGAGCCCCGTTACCTGCGTATCGGCGGCTATTGGTACCCGCGCGGCGGCATTCCCATCGACGTGTTCTGGCAGACCGGCGAGCTGCCGAAGAACCTCTGGCTGCCCGATCAGGGCGTGGCGCCCTACCGGGCCCGCTGAGCGGCGGGCCGGGTCAGGAGGGCTGACGCGGTCACGCCGACCCCGACGATGATCAGGGCGGCGATGCCCGTCGCCCCGGCCAGCCCGATACTGCGCAGGCCGACCCCCATCACGACGACGCCGAGCGCCTGACCGCAGAAGAACGAGAAGGCGTGGAGAGCGACCGCCGAGGCGCGCGCTCCCGGAGCCACTTCGGTCACCTGGGCCTGGAAGGTGTTGTGAAGCATGTAGAAGCCGAGGCCCATGAGCAGCAGGCCGATGGCATCGAGCTTCCAGTCGCCGCCGAGGCCCAGGACAACGAGGGCGGCCCCGGCGAAGAAGCCTCCGCCCAGGAGGATCCTGCCGATGCCGAGCCGCCTCAGCATCCAGCTCACGAGGGCGGAATAGATCAGGCCGCCGACCGCAAATCCGCCGATGGCGAAACCGGCCTCCGCGGCCCCGCCCCCGCCCCGCTCCTCGAGCAGCGGCGCCACATAGGGAAAGATCCCGAAAATCGCGATGGCCTCGACGAAGACGAGGCTGAAGAGAGTGAGCGCCCGCGGGTTGGACAGGATGTCCCGATAGCGCAGGAGCGCGCTCTCGAGATCGAATTTCCCGCCCGGCAACGCCCCCCGGAAGCCGATCACGGTGGCGGCGAAGGCCAGGGCCACCAGGCCGGTCGAGAGGGTGAACACCCCGCGCCAGCCGATCAGCTCCGCCAGGAGCCCGGCAAAGGACGAGCCGGCCAGCTGCCCGATGATCACGGCGACCAGGTAGCGGCTCAGGGCGACCTGGCGCTTGGCCATGTCGACCCGGTCGCCGATCAGCGCGATGGAAAGCGGCACCGCCCCGCCGGCCGCCGCGCCCGCGACGATGCGCAGCGTGAAGAGCGTCGCCGCGTTCGGGGCGAGGACCGAGCAGGCCAAAGCCAGGAAGAGAAGCGCCAGCGCCACCTTCATGACGCGTTCCTTGCCCAGGGCATCGCCGATCGGGCCCAGGACCGGCTGGATGAAGGCGTAAGGCAGCGCGAAGGCGGCGGACAGGAGCGCGATCGTCTGCGGGGCGGAGTTCAGGTCGCGGGCGATGATCCCGACCATGGGCTCGACGGCCCGGCCCGAGAAGGTGCTCGCGAAGCCGCTGGTGGCGAGGATCAGGATCAGGTTGCGGGAGGACATGGAATCCCAATGAAAAAGGCCGTGAACGGAGCTCACGCTCCTTATCACGGCCTCGTCGCGGCACGAGGATCAGGAACGCAGACCTGACCTCCTGAAAAGTCATGGAAAGGTCAGGCCGCCCTGCCCTTCGCCAACGCGTCGAAGGCCTTCAGCTGCGCCAGCAAGCCTTCGAGCTCTTTCAGCGGAACCATGTTGGGCCCGTCCGACGGAGCCTTGTCCGGGTCCTGGTGGGTTTCGATGAAGACGCCGGCCACGCCGACCGCGACGGCCGCTCGGGCGAGCACCGGCACGTATTCCCGCTGGCCGCCCGACGTCGTGCCCTTGCCGCCCGGCTGCTGCACCGAGTGGGTGGCATCGAAGATCACCGGGGCGCCCGTCTCGGCCATGATCGGCAGAGAGCGCATGTCGGACACCAGGGTGTTGTAGCCGAAGGAGGCCCCGCGCTCGGTCAGCATCACGTTGGGGTTTCCGGCTCCCGTCACCTTGGCGGCCACGTTCGCCATGTCCCAGGGCGCCAGGAACTGGCCTTTCTTCACGTTGACCACGCGCCCGGTCCTGGCCGCGGCGATCAGCAGATCGGTCTGGCGGCAGAGGAAGGCGGGGATCTGCAGGATGTCGACCACCTCGCCGACGGGGGCGCATTGGTCGTTCTCGTGCACGTCGGTGATCACCGGCAGGCCGTATCTCTCCTTCACCTCGGCGAAGATCGACAGCGCCTTGTCGAGGCCGATGCCGCGCGCGCTGGAGATCGAGGTCCGGTTGGCCTTGTCGAAGGACGACTTGTAGACCAGGCCCAGACCGAGCCTTCCGGCGATCTCCTTGAGCGCGGCCGCCATTTCGAGCGCGTGGTCGCGGCTCTCCATGGCGCAGGGGCCGGCGATGATGCTGACGGGCAGGTGGTTGCCGAAGCGGACGGAGCCGGCCTCGACGACGGTGGGGTGCTGTTTCGGATCGGTCATGCGCCGTCTCTAGCCTTTCTGGACCGGCAAGCAAAGCGGCGATGCGCATGCCTTCCGGTCGCGGATGGCGGCGGCCACCTCTCCGGCAGCGACCCGGCCGCCGGGCTCACCGCACCGGAGCGAATCGAGCCTTAACCAAAGATCAGCAAACCCCGTGCTTCCAACCAAAGGTCGATTTACTTTAGGTCAATTCGAAAACAGGATGCTATCTGCCTGGGAAAACTGAGAAAATTTACCTTCAGGCCGATCTGAACCGGACCGACCGATTGACCCGGCGGCGCGTGGGGGGCGCTCTCATGTCCGAAGACAGCAAGATGCAGGAACTGGTCGCTCTCAGGACCGCGCTGGGGTTCACGCAGAGCAGAATGGCGCATGAGATCGAAATCAGCTTGCGCGACTACCAGTCGTTCGAGTGGGGCGAGAACGAGATCCCGGATCTCTATCTCCGGGCGATCGAGCGGATCGCCATGCTGTATGCCGTCCGACACAAGAATCCGATGCTGGTGCCTCCTGGCATGCGGGCGGAGGCCTTGCAGTTCGCCCGCATGGTCGAGGCGAGCCTCTGACGGCGTCTCGAGGAGAGGTCCGCGACCGTCCGGTCCGGAACGGACGTGTTCTCAGAACGTCATGGCCGCCGCATTGATGATCCCGGCTGCGAGGGAAGCGGCGCCGAGGAACAGGGCGGCGGCCATCTCGCCGCCGGCGATGCGCTGCGAGAGGTTCGGCATCACGATGCGGACGAGCCAGTATGCGATGATCTGCACCGCGAGGGCGACGAGGCCCCAGACGAGGCAGTCGATGATCGTCTGGGCGTGCACGATGGCGCTCGCGAGCGGAAGAGCGAAGCCGACGAGGCTGAAGCCGAGGGCCGTGGCGGCCGAGATCACGTTCTCGCGGATGAGCGCGAATTCGTTGTGCATGGTCGCCAGCGTGTAGATCGCGAGATACAGGCCGACCAGGGCGACCGCGAGGACGAAGAAGATCAGGAAGTCGGGCAGGCCCGCCAGAGATGTAGCCACGGTCAATCCCCCATACGATTCATTATTTCAATCCGTACAGGGGCTATGGTTAAGATTACGTTGGCTCGAATGCGATCGCGACCCCGAAGGCGGTGCTGGCCGGCACGATGAGCCTGCTGCCAATATGCTGGTAGGGGATGTCGGCGGAGTCGAGCCAGGTCGCCTGCCGACGGATGTCCTCGACGCGCACGGCGAAGGCCACGAAGGACGGTTGGTCGAGTTCCGCCTCAACCGAGCCATAGATCTCGGCCGCGTCGTCCGGCGTCATCACGTCGACCCGATCCTCGCCGAGGGAAAACGACAGGTCGTCGCCGTCGGGGCTCGCGGGCTGAACCCCCGTGAAGGCCGTCAGGAAGCCACGGTGGCGCTCCGGATCGGGGGCCGCCAGGGTCACGGAGGCGATCCGGGAGGCCTTGTTGTCGTGGCGCTGGAACTCCGGATTCCAGAAGTTTTCCGGGTAATGCTGCTGGCAGACGAAGAAACCGGCCTTGGACGCTCCGTCGGCCGCCGCAAAGGCGAGGGTGAACGCGACCTTCGTCTCGCTGCCGTCGGGACGCCGTCCACTGCGCTCGAAATGGAACGGCTCGAACGATCCGATGCCGCTCCGATCGAACAGGGCAGCGTCCGCCGTCGCGTCCCGGCTGTCGAGGACAAGCATCGCAAGACCCTCGCGGTCCCTGAGATAGTCCTGGACGAAGGCCCCGAAGCTGAAGGCGCTCGCCCGATGAGGCGCGATGGCGGCCCCCTCGCCGATCGTGATCAGCTCGATGAAGGAATTCGACAGCTGGACGATGCGGTTCTCGGTGCCCCAGGGGTGCCGGTTGCGGGCGCCGACCTGAAAGCCGAGACGGTGATAGAAGCTCCCGGCCTGGTCGAGATCGCGGACGGCGATGACGAGATGGTCGATCCGGCGTGACATTGGGCACTTTCCTGTAACGAGAGCATACCTAGAGCATCGGATGTGAAAAGTAGATCCGGTTTTCGCTGGCGCGGCCCGCTGGGTCCGCAGGATCCGCTCGTGCGGCGGGCCCGGTTTGGCGAAGGCCGCGCGGGAGTTCGCCCCCGGGCATGCCGCGTCAAGGGCATATCGTGCCTGTCATGGCCGGGCTTGTCCCGGCCATCCCGATCGGAAGAGCGTTGTGCCCGACGGATCGGGATCACCGGCACAAGGCCGGTGATCACGTGGAGAGGGTGGAGTTCGGCCCGAGGGTCAGGCGGCGGCGGCCCTTAGACCAGGCGGCTCTGCTCCACGGCCGCATGGATGAAGCTCTTGAAGAGCGGATGCGGCTCGAACGGACGCGATTTCAGCTCGGGATGGTACTGGACGCCGATGAACCAGGGATGGTCCTCGTACTCCACGATCTCGGGCAGCACGCCGTCCGGCGAGACGCCGGAGAACCGCAGACCCTTGCCCTCAAGCCGGTCGCGGTAGGTCATGTTGACCTCGTAGCGGTGCCGATGGCGCTCGGAAATCTCGGTGCCGCCATAGATCTCTGCCACCTTGCTGCCGGGCTTGAGCGAAGCCTGATAGGCCCCGAGGCGCATGGTGCCGCCGAGATCGCCGCCGGTCGCACGCTTCTCGAGCTCGTTGCCGCGCAGCCACTCGGTCATGAGGCCGACGACCGGTTCGGCGGTCGGGCCGAACTCCGTCGAGCTGGCATCCTGGATGCCGGCGAGCGAGCGCGCCGCCTCGATCACCGCCATCTGCATGCCGAAGCAGATGCCGAAATACGGCACCTTGCGCTCGCGGGCGAAGCGCGCCGCCCGGATCTTTCCCTCGGCGCCGCGCTGGCCGAAGCCCCCGGGAACCATGATGCCGTGGATGCCCTCGAGGAATGGGGCCGGATCCTCGTGCTCGAAGATCTCGCTCTCGATCCATTCCAGGTTCACCTTCACCTGGTTGGCGATGCCGCCGTGGTGAAGGGCCTCGATCAGCGACTTATAGGCGTCCTTGAGGCCGGTATACTTGCCCACCACGGCGATCGTCACCTCGCCTTCCGGGTTGTGGACGCGCCCGGAGATGTTGGTCCACCGGGACAGGTCGGGCACCTTCGCGCTGTCGAGCCCGAAGGCGGCCAGGACCTCGCTGTCGAGTCCCGCCTCGTGATAGGCGAGCGGGACGTCGTAGATCGAGCGGGCGTCGCGCGCCTCGATCACGGCGGTCTCGCGCACGTTGCAGAACAGGGCGAGCTTGCGGCGCTCGTCCTTGGGGATCTCGCGGTCGGTACGGCAGAGCAGGATGTCCGGCTGGATGCCGATGGAGCGCAGTTCCGCGACCGAGTGCTGGGTCGGCTTCGTCTTCAGCTCGCCCGCCGACGGGATGAACGGAAGCAGGGTCAGGTGGACGTAGATCGCCTGACCCCGGTCGAGGTCGTTGCCGAGCTGGCGGATGGCCTCGAAGAACGGCAACCCCTCGATATCGCCGACGGTGCCGCCGATCTCCACGAGAACGAAATCGAAGCCCTCGTTGCCCGTGAGCACGAAGTCCTTGATGGCGTTGGTCACGTGAGGAATCACCTGGATGGTGGCGCCGAGATAGTCGCCGCGCCGCTCCTTGGTGATGATGTCGAGATAGATGCGCCCGGTGGTGATGTTGTCGGCCTTGGTGGCCGGAACGCCGGTGAAGCGCTCGTAATGCCCGAGATCCAGATCGGTCTCAGCGCCGTCATCGGTCACGAAGACCTCGCCGTGCTGATAGGGACTCATCGTCCCCGGATCGACGTTGAGATATGGGTCGAGCTTGCGAAGCCGAACCTTGTAGCCGCGTGCTTGGAGAAGCGCTCCCAGAGCCGCCGAAGCCAGACCCTTGCCGAGCGAAGACACCACGCCGCCGGTGATGAATACGTACCGCGTCATGGACCCCTATCCATAAACATCGGGCGCCGATTCGCAATCGAGAACCCGGCCACCCGAAACCCATCCACAAAAAGAGAGGGCCGGAAGGTCCGGCCCTGGTTCGCTTACTGCTGAGGCGCTGTCGGCGCTGGCGAGGCGGGGGCCGGAGCCGCCGGCTGATCGCCCTGGAGCCGCTGAAGCTGCTCGAGCACGTTGCCGCCCTGCGGCGCGGCCGGAGCCTGCGGGCCCGGAGCCGGAGCCGCCGGCGCGGCGCCATCGAGAATCGACCGCGGCGCACGGGTCGTGGTCGCCATGACGGTGAGCGCGATGCTCGTCACGAAGAACAGGCCGGCCAGGATCGCCGTCGCACGGGTCAGGGCGTTGGCCTGGCCGCGCCCGGTCATGAAGCCGGAAACGCCGCCTCCCCCGCCGCCGAGACCCATGCCGCCGCCCTCGGAGCGCTGCAGGAGAACCACGCCGATCAGGGCGAGCACGATGATCAGGTGGACAATGATGAGAACTGTTTGCATCGTTTTCAAAAACCTCAAGCGGCTGCGCACAGGGCGGCAGCCGCTCGCAATCCGTTCGTTGCGGCGGCCTGTAGCATAGGTGGGCGCAGGATCAAAGACCCGCAAGCCGCCTTTTCGCCGTTACCCGAGATAGGCGCCGGCGATCGCGAGGAAATCGGCCGCGACGAGGCTCGCCCCGCCCACCAGGGCACCGTTGACGTTGTCCACGGCCATCAGCTCGGCGGCGTTCGAAGGCTTCACGGAGCCTCCGTAGAGGATGCGGACCCTCGGCGCCTCCGCCTTGCCCACGAGGCGGCGCAGTTCGTCCCTGACGAGGGCATGCACCTCCGCCACGTCGGCGACGGTCGGCGTCAGGCCGGTGCCGATGGCCCAGACCGGCTCGTAGGCGACCACGAGGTTGTGGCTGTTCGAATCGACCGGGATCGAGCCGCGCAGCTGCTTGCGGACGACCGCCAAGGTCTTGCCCGCTTCACGCTCCTCGCGGGTCTCCCCGACGCACACGATGGCCGTCAGGCCGGCGCGATGGGCCGCCACGGCCTTGGCGCAGACATCGACATCCTTCTCCCTGTGGTACTGGCGGCGTTCGGAATGGCCGACGATCACGTAGGTCGCCCCGGCGTCGGCCAGCATCTCGGCCGACAGATCGCCCGTGAAGGCGCCCGATTCCTTGGCATGGCAGTCCTGGCCGCCGATGGCCACCCGGGACCCGACGGCGTGATGGGCGAAAACGCCCACCAGGGTGGCGGGCGGACAGACGGCGAGCTCGACCTTGGCCTTGAGGCCCGGGGTATAGCCCGCATGGATCTCCTCCAGGACCCTCGTCGAGGACCTCAACCCGTTCATCTTCCAGTTTCCCGCCACCAGCGGGCGCGGCCTATCGACGCTCATGTGAGGCACTCCTGTCACGCTTGATAATCCGGCAGTAGCAGAGGCTGGAGCCTTCTTTCAACCAGACTTGCCCTTTTCGTAGAGCCCCTGATCGTTTATCGGCAGGATTAACGAGTTTTTGGAAAACGGGTTCACGATGCTTCGGAACATGCGCAAGGCTGGGCAGACGGTGGTCGGCAAAGCGATCGCCACCATCTTCTTCTGTGCCCTCATCGTCAGCTTCGCCATCTGGGGCATCGGCGATATCTTCCGCGTCACTCCGGCTTCCGCGGTGGCCGAGGTCGGCAGCACGACCATCACGGTCGACCAGGTCCGCACCGCCTACACCAACGAGCTCCAGCGCCTCGGGCGCCAGTTCCGCACGGTGATCAGCCCCGAGCAGGCGCGGGCCTTCGGCCTCGATCAGCAGGTGGTGTCCAACCTCGTCACGGAAGCCGTCATGGCCGAACAGGCCAAGCAGATGGGCCTCTCCGTGTCGGATCAGCTCGTCGCCGCCTCGATCGTGAACAACCCGGCCTTCAAGGGTGCCGACGGCCAGTTCAACCGCGCGCAGTTCGACCAGGCTCTCCGCAATGCGGGTCTCTCCGAGGCCGGCTTCGTTCACGACCAGCGTTCCGCCATGGCCCGCCTCCATCTGGCCGAGGCCATCGCGGGCGACATCAACGTCCCGATCGCGGCTCGGGAAGCCCTGCACCGCTACGCCAGCGAGCGCCGCGCCGCCTCCTACCTGCTGCTGACCCCGGCCATGGCGGGCGACATTCCGGCGCCGTCGGCCGAGCAGCTCCAGAGCTTCTTCAACGAGCGCCGGAGCACCTTCCGGGCTCCCGAATACCGGGCCGTCTCGGTGATGGCTCTCGACGCGGCGGCGCTCGCCAAGCCGGATGCGGTGCCCGAGGCCGATGCGCGCCAGGCCTATGACCAGCGCAAGGCGTCCTACGGCACTCCGGAGCGCCGCACCATCCAGCAGATCACCTTCCCGTCCCAGGCCGACGCCGAGGCGGCGGCCGCTAAGATCAAGGACGGGACGGGCTTCGAGGCGGTCGCCACCGAGCGCAATGTGTCCCCGCAGAATCTGGAGCTCGGCACCTTCACCAAGGCCGAGATGCTCGATCAGGCCGTCGCGGACGCGGCTTTCGCGCTTGACCAGGGCGGCGTCAGCGCCCCGATCGCCGGCCGCTTCGGACCGGTGCTCGTGCGCGTCACCCAGATCCAGCCCGAGTCGGTCCGTCCCTTCGAGGAGGTCGCGGCCGAGATCCGGCAGGAGCTCGCCCAGGAGCGTGCGAAGGGTCAGATCGAGCGGATCCACGATGAGATCGAGGATCTGCGCGCCGGCGCCAAGCCTCTGGCGGACATCGCGAAGGAAAAGGGGCTGACCCTGATCCAGGTGCCGGCGGTCGAGGCCGGCGGCCTCGACAAGGCCGGAAACCCGGTGAACCTGCCCGAGAAGGATGCGGTCGTGAAAGCGGCATTCGCCTCGGACATCGGGGTCGACAACGAACCCCTGCGCACGGCCACGGGCTATGTCTGGTACGACGTGACCGGGATCGAGGCCTCCCGGGAGAAGACCCTCGACGAAGTCCGCGATCAGGTCGCCGCCCAATGGCGCGAGGATCAGGTGGCGCAGCGCCTGTCCGAGAAGGCGAACGAGCTGACCGGCCGCCTGGAGAAGGGCGAGGCCCTCGAAGCCGTGGCCCAGTCGGCCGGGGCGCCCGTCCTGAATGGGACGGACCTCGCCCGCAATGCCGCCAAGGGCGATCTCGCGGCCGAGGCGGTGAACCGCATCTTCGCCGTTCCGGTCGGCAAGGCCGGCCACGCCGCGAACGGCACCGACGCCCGCGCGGTGTTCAAGGTCATGTCCGCCACCGTGCCGCCCCTGGTCACCACGACCCAGGCCGCGCAGAACGCCGACAACCAGCTCCGGACCGGCTTCGGCGACGACCTGCTCAGCCAGTACATCGCCCAGGTCCGCCAGGATCTCGGCGTCAAGATCAATCAGCAGGCGCTGCGTCGCGCCACGGGCGGCGAATCCTAGTCCGATGACGACCACACCCGATTTCGACACCTTCGCGGCGGCCTACGAGGCCGGCGAAGCCGGCGTCCTGCGCACGACCCTCGTGGGCGACCTGCTGACCCCTGTCGCGGCCTTCCTGAAGCTGCGGCACGACCGGAAGGGCTCGGCGTTCCTGCTCGAATCGGTGGAAGGCGGAGCGACCCGCGGCCGCTTCTCCATGATCGGGCTCGATCCCGATCTGGTCTGGCGGTGCCAGGGCGGCGTGGCGTCGATCGACCGGCAGGCCTTGAGCCGGAGGCAGGAATTCACCCCGGAGGACGCTCCTCCCCTGGAGAGCCTGCGGGCGTTGATCAAGGAAAGCGCCCTGCCCCTCTCCGACGATCTGCCGCCCATGGCGGCCGGCCTCTTCGGCTATCTGGGCTACGACATGGTGCGGCTCATGGAGCGCCTGCCCGAGCCCAACCCGGACGTGCTGGAGGTGCCCGACGCCATCCTGATCCGCCCGACCGTCATGGTCGTGTTCGACGCGGTGAAGGACGAGATCTCCCTCATCACGCCCGTGCGCCCGCGGTCCGGAACCTCCGCGAGGGCCGCCTATGAGAGCGCCCTCGCGCGCCTCGACGACGTGACACTCGCCCTCGAGCGGCCGCTTCCCATCGACGACCGCAGCGATCCGACCCGGATCCATTTCGATCCCCCGGTCTCGAACACGACGCCGCAGGAATTCCAGGCGATGGTCGCCAAGGCGAAGGAGTACATCCGGGCCGGCGACATCTTCCAGGTGGTGCTCTCGCAGCGCTTCGAGTCGGCCTTTCCCCTGCCGGCCTTCGCGCTTTACCGCTCGCTGCGGCGGGTCAATCCCGCGCCGTTCCTCTGTTACCTCGACTTCGAGGACTTCCAGATCGTCTGCTCCTCGCCGGAAATCCTGGTGCGGGTCCGAGACGGGCGGATCACGATCCGCCCCATCGCCGGAACGCGCCCGCGCGGCGCGACGGCGGCCGAGGACCGGGCGCATGCGGAAAGCCTGCTGGCCGACCCCAAGGAACGGGCCGAGCATCTCATGCTGCTCGATCTCGGACGCAACGATGTCGGCCGCGTGGCCGAGATGGGTTCCGTCGACGTCACGGATTCGTTCTTCCTCGAGTTCTACAGCCAGGTGATGCACATCGTGTCGAACGTCGAGGGCAGGCTCGACCCCTCGTTCGATGCCCTGGATGCCCTGGTGGCGGGCTTCCCGGCCGGCACGGTCTCCGGCGCCCCGAAGGTGCGGGCCATGCAGATCATCGACGAGCTGGAAAAGGACAAGCGCGGGCCTTACGCGGGCTGCATCGGGTATTTCGGCGCCAATGGCGAGATGGACACCTGCATCGTGCTGCGCACGGCGGTCGTGAAGGACGGACGCATGGCCGTTCAGGCGGGAGCCGGGATCGTGTACGATTCCGATCCGGCCTCCGAACAGCAGGAATGCATCAACAAGTCCAAGGCGCTGTTCCGGGCCGCAGAGGAAGCCGTGCGGTTCGCCAGCCAGGCGAGGGTCGGACAATGAGCGGTGAGCCAAGGCGTCCCTTGACCGGGAGCTTCGCTTACGCGAACGTCGGCGCGCTATGACCCGCGTTCTCGTCATCGACAACTACGACAGCTTCACCTGGAACCTGGTGCATCTGCTCGGTCCCCTCGCGACCTCCGTCGACGTGGTGCGCAACGACGCCATCACGACCGACGAGGTGCTCGCCTCCCAGCCGGACGCCATCGTGCTGTCTCCCGGCCCCTGCACGCCGAACGAGGCGGGGATCTGCCTCGACCTGGTCAGGCGGGCCTCGCCCGACATCCCGACCTTCGGGGTCTGCCTCGGGCTGCAGACGATCGGCCAGGTCTTCGGCGGCACCGTCTCGCGGGCGCCCCTGCCCATGCACGGCAAGGTCTCCGACGTGGAGCACGGCGGGCAGGCCGTCTTCCGCGGCATCAACGGCCCCTTCAAGGCGACCCGCTACCATTCGCTCATCGTCGACCGCGAAACCTGCCCGGCCGACCTCCAGGTCACGGCGGAAACCTCCGACGGCCTCGTGATGGGCCTGTCGCACCGCTCCCTGCCGATCCACGGTGTGCAATTCCACCCTGAAAGCATCCTGTCGGAGCACGGCGTGACGATCATGCGCAATTTCTTCGATCTCGCGGCGGATTGGAACGCCAGATACCGGGCTGTCGGTGGTGCCGCAGCATCAGCAGGACAGTGAAAGCGATGGAATCGTTCAAATCCTATCTCGCCAAGGTCGCCACGGGCGCATCCCTGACGCGCGACGAGGCGCGGGATGCCTTCGACGACCTGCTCTCCGGCGAAGTGACGCCCGCCCAGGGTGGCGCCTTCCTGATGGCGCTGCGGGTGCGCGGCGAGGCTCTGGAGGAGATCGTCGGCGCCGTCACGGCCATGCGTGGCCGCATGCTGCGGGTCAATGCGCCTGACAAGGCCGTGGACATCGTCGGCACCGGCGGCGACCACAAGGGCAGCTACAACATCTCCACCCTCGCGTCGATCATCGTGGCGTCCTGCGGCGTGCCCGTGGCCAAGCACGGCAACCGGGCGGCCTCCTCCAAATCCGGCACGGCGGACGTCCTGGCGGCTCTCGGCCTCAGGCTCGGCCTCGATCCGGAGGGCCTGGAGCGGTGCCTCGACGAGACCAAACTCTGCTTCATGTTCGCCCAGACCCATCACGCCGCCATGCGCCACGTGGCCCCCGTGCGGGTCGAGCTCGGCACCCGGACGATCTTCAACCTGCTCGGTCCGCTCGCCAATCCTGCCGGCGTCAAGCGCCAGCTTCTCGGCGTGTTCTCGGAAGCTTGGATCGAGCCGCTCACCCAGGTTCTGAAGGAGCTCGGATCTCAGAAGGTCTGGACCGTCCACGGCTCCGACGGCCTCGACGAGATGACCACGACCGGGCCGACCTTCGTGGCGGCCCTGGAGAACGGCGCGATCCGCCGCTTCACCGTGACGCCCGAGGAGGTCGGCCTGCCGACCGTCTCGCTCGACGACCTGCGAGGCGGCGATCCGGAGCACAATGCGGCCCAGCTGCGCGCCGTCCTGGACGGCGCCCGGATCCCCTATCGGGATGTCGCCCTGTTGAACGCTGCCGCCTCGCTCGTGGTCGCGGACGAAGCCGAGAACCTGCGCGACGGGCTCGACCGGGCGTCCCGGGCTCTGGACAGCGGCGCCTCCAAGGCGACGCTCGAGCGCCTCGTCAAAGTGTCCAACAGCTGAGCGAGGGGCTTCCATGGCTGACGTTCTCAGCAAGATCGAAGCTTACAAGCGCCGGGAGATCGAAGCCGCGAAGGCTGCCGTTTCGCAAAGCGAGATGGAGCGGCGCGCCCGCTCGGCCGCGCCGGCGCGCGGATTCGCCAGGGCCATCGAGCGCCATCTCACCGAAGGGCGCCCGGCTCTCATCGCCGAGGTGAAGAAGGCAAGTCCGTCCAAAGGGCTGATCCGCGCCGACTTCGACCCGCCGAGCCTCGCACGGGCCTATGCGGAGGGCGGCGCCACCTGCCTGTCGGTCCTGACCGACGAACCGTCCTTCCAGGGCAGGCCCGAGTACCTGGCCCAGGCCCGCGACGCGTCCGGCCTGCCGGCGCTGCGCAAGGACTTCCTGTTCGAGCCCTACCAGGTCTACGAGGCCCGGGCCTGGGGAGCCGACTGCATCCTGGTGGTCATGGCGAGCGTCTCCGACGGGGAGGCCCGCGCCCTGATCGACGCGGCCCATGATCTCGGCATGGACGTGCTGGTCGAGGTGCACGATCGCGCCGAACTGGAGCGCGCCCTGCCCCTCGGCACCCGGCTGATCGGCATCAACAACCGCAACCTGCGCACCTTCGAGGTGTCCCTCGGCGTCAGCGAGGAACTGGCACCCCTGATCCCGTCGGACCGCATCGTCGTCGGAGAGAGCGGGATCTTCACGCGGTCCGACATCGAGCGGCTGTCGGAGGTCCACATCCGCACGTTTCTCGTGGGTGAGAGCCTGATGCGTCAGGCCGATGTTGCGGCGGCCACCCGGAAGCTTCTGTTCGGCGAGGGCGCATGACGAAACTCACGCACCTCGATGCGACCGGTCAGGCCAGCATGGTCGACGTCTCCGACAAGGGCGTCACCAGCCGCACCGCGATCGCCGAGGGATGCGTGATCATGCAGGCGGAAACGCTCGACCTGATCCGCCACGGCGAGGCCAAGAAGGGCGACGTTCTCGGCACGGCCCGTCTCGCCGGGATCATGGCGTCCAAGCGCACTCACGAACTCATCCCGCTCTGTCATCCCCTTCTCATCTCGAAGGTGAAGGTCGACTGCACCCTCGATGACAGCCTTCCGGGCGTGAGGGTGAGCGCCGAAGTGAAGGTATCGGGCCAGACGGGCGTCGAGATGGAGGCCCTGACCGCCGTCTCCGTCGCCTGCCTGACGATCTACGACATGGTGAAGGCCGTCGACAAGGCGATGCGGATCGAGCACGTGCGCCTGCGCCGCAAGAGCGGCGGCCGCTCGGGGGATTTCGAGGCGCCATGAGCCTGATTTCGGTCGAGGATGCTCTGTCCCGCGTTCTGGCAAGTGTCGAAAGACCGGTCGAGACCGAGCATGTGCCCCTGGCCGCCTGCGCGGGCCGGACCCTCGCCCAAGATGTGAGCGCGCTTCGGGACCAGCCCCCCTTCCCGGCCTCCGCGATGGACGGCTATGCGGTGCGAAGCGCCGATTGTGCGACCGTTCCGAAGACCCTGCGGGTGATTGGGGCGAGCGCGGCCGGAAACCGATTCTCCGGGGCTGTCGGCGCCGGCGACGCCGTTCGGATCTTCACCGGGGCTCCTGTTCCTGCCGGCGCCGATGCGGTGGTCCTGCAGGAGGACGCGGAGAGATCGGGCGATCAGGTGACCGTCAAGGAGGCGACCCGCCCGGGTCGTCATATCCGGGCCGCCGGCCTCGATTTCCGGGCCGGCGATGTGCTCCTGCAGGCCGGATTGCGCCTGGATTCCCGCCATGTCGCTCTCGCGGCCGCCATGGGCCACGGGGAACTCGGCGTGCACCGCAGGCCGCGAGTCGCCATTCTCGCGACCGGCGACGAGCTGGTGCGGGCGGGCGAGCCTGTCGGTCCCGACCAGATCACCGCCTCGAGCCTGCCGGCCACGATCCTCATGGCGGAGAGGGCCGGCGCGGAAGCGATCGATCTCGGCATCGCCCGCGACACCCTCGAGTCGCTCGACGAGCGGATCCGGACGGCCAGGGACGCCGGAGCCGACATCCTCGTGACGCTCGGCGGCGCATCCGTGGGCGAGCACGACCTGGTGCAGGAGGCCTTGAGCCGCCACGGCATGGACCTCGGCTTCTGGCGTGTGGCGCTGCGGCCTGGAAAGCCCCTGATGCACGGGCGCCTCGGACGAACCCTGCTCCTGGGCCTGCCGGGCAATCCGGTCTCCTCCCTGGTCTGCGCCGTGCTCTTCCTGATTCCGGCCATCCGTGCGCTCCTTGGCGACCAGAAAGCGGCCGACGACCCGACGGAGGATGCCGTACTGGGCGCCGATCTTCCGGCCAATCGCGAGCGTCAGGACTACATGCGCGCCTCGCTCTCGTTCCAGGACGTTCCCGTGAGCCTGACCAAGGGGCCCGAGCGCCTGATGCTGCCGGTCGCGACCCCGCATCTGCTCCAGGATTCGTCGATGCTGAGCATCCTCGAGCGCTCGGACGCGCTCCTGGTCCGCCCGCCTCACGCCCCCGCGGCTGCGGCCGGAGAGGCCTGCCGGATCATCAGGCTCGAGCGCTTCTGCTGACCTGTTGATCAATTCTGGAATACCCAGGCTTGCGGAACACAGCGGGAACAGCTACCTTGTTCCCGATTTGTTTCAGAATCGCCCCGCTGAGGGGCAGTAAGGGCCAGCCATGCTGACGCGTAAACAGCACGAATTGCTCCGCTTCATTCATGAGCGGCTGCGTGAGACCGGCGTGCCGCCGTCCTTCGACGAGATGAAGGATGCGCTCGATCTCAAGTCCAAGTCCGGCATTCATCGCCTGATCACGGCGCTCGAGGAGCGCGGCTTCATCCGCCGCCTGCCGAACCGCGCCCGGGCCATTGAGGTGATCCGGTTGCCGGAGAGCACGAGCGGCGCGGGGAGCCAGCGCCGGTTCACCCCGAGCGTGGTCGAGGGGGGCCTCGCCGGCAAGACCAAGGCCGCGCCACAGCCGGCGCCCGATCCACGCGATCGGGAAGCGACGATCCCGGTCATGGGCCGGATCGCCGCCGGTGTGCCGATCTCGGCCATCCAGACCCGCAGCCATTCCATCACCCTGTCGGGCGATTTCCTGGCCCAGGGCGATCACTTCGCTCTGGAAGTTCGGGGCGACTCGATGGTGGAGGCCGGCATTCTCGACGGCGATCTCGTGGTGATCCGCCGGCAGGACACGGCCAATACGGGCGACATCATCGTGGCCCTGATCGACGACGAGGAGGCGACTTTGAAGCGCTTCCGCCGCCGGGGATCCTCCATCGCCCTCGAGGCCGCGAACCAGGCCTATGAAACCCGCGTGCTCGGCCCCGATCGGGTCAAGATTCAGGGCAAGCTCGTCAGTCTGGTTCGCCGGTACTGACGCCTTCTTCGGGAAGATCCTGCTCGGGGATCGGTTGCGCTCGGCGCGGCCCTTCCCGAGCGGGCGACAGCTCCGGCCGATGCGCCGCCTCCGACCATGGACGGATCTGGCTTCCTGTCCGGACAGAGCGCACCTCGACGGCCTCGGGTGTGAAGCGGATCGTCGTCGCTCCGCTTTCCTTCAACGACCCACCGTCCCAGACGAAGCCGGCCTTGCAGCCCGGCGGCGCCTGGAGCCGTGAGACCACCACCGCGGCGCGGCGGCAATCCTCTTCGAAGGCAGAGAACTCCTGGACGAATGCGATCCAGCGCCCGCCGGCAGCCGCCACCACGCAGCCGGCCCTGTCGCATCTGGCGTCCCGTCTGAGGCTCGCATCGTCGACGCTCCTCGCATCCCCGTCGGCACGCAACCATTGCTCGGCGATGAAGCGAGACGGGCGCCCGACGAGCGTCAGCCGACCGTCCCGGCCGCGGATGGCCGCCCCTGCTCCGTCCCGGTCGATGAAGACGTCGTAGCGGTACGGAACAGCCGCGCAGGCGAGCCCCACCCCGGCGGGTACGACCGCCAGCCAGCGCAGGGACGACGCCGGCAGCGTCAACAGGATCAGCCCGACGCTCAGGAGGACGAGAGAGGCGCTGCCCAGGGCCGAAACGACCAGAGTCGACCCGCCGAAGCCGCCGACCCAGGTCGACACGCCGAGCACCTGCGAGACCGCGCCTCCCATGAGTTGCCAGATCGGCCGGTCGAGGCCGAAAGGATAGGCCAGGACGCCAAGCACGGCACACGGCATCGCGACAAGGGAGACGAGCGGCAGGGCCAGCGCGTTGCCCACGAGACCGTAGGGGTTCAGGCTCTGGAAATGATAGGCCGCGAACGGCGCGGTCGCGACGCTGGCCACCAGGGTCGTGGTGACAAGTCCGAACGCCGGCCGCGCTGCCCTTGACGCGACGCGCGCGACAAGACCGGAGGATCCTCCGTCGGGAACCCTCCGATGCATGAGAGGCACGAGGGCCATCATGGCGGCAACCGCGCTGAACGACATCTGGAAGCTCGGGCCGAGGAGCGCCTCCGGCTCCCGCGCGAGCACCACGAGGGCGGAGATCGACAGGTTGCGGATGCTCAAGGCGGGACGGTCCGCCATAACCGCCCCGAACATCACGAGAGTCATGATAAGCGAGCGCTCCGTGGCGACATCCGAGCCCGAGAAGATGCAGTAGATCGTGGCCCCGACCATCGCGGCCAAGGCGGCGATCTTCTTGACCGGCCACGACAGAGCAAGACCCGGCGCAAGGGCCAGAAGGGCCCGCACCAGCCAGAAGAAGGTGCCTGCGGCCAGGACCATGTGGAGGCCGGAGATCGACACGATGTGATAGATGCCGGCGCCGCGCAGGACCGCGTTCGTCTGCTCCGGGATGAGGCCGCGCTTGCCCGTCACCAGCGCGGCTCCGACGCCTCCGGCCGCTCCCCCGATGGAGGTGGCGATGCGCTCGGTCAGGGCATTGCGGGCTCCGTCGACGGACGCGGCCAGCCACAGAGTCCAAGTCGGAGCCGAACTCGCGCCGGGCGGCGGCGCGATCGGGCGGATCTGACCGACCATCGACCCCACCGCGCCGATCCCCTTGAAATAGGCGTCCCGGGCGAAGTCGTAGCCCCCGGGCCATGCGGGCTGCGACGGCGGCAACAGCCGCGCCGTGCCGGTCATCAGCTGCCCGGGCGAAAGTTCGATCCCTCGGCGCACGGAGACCCGAATGCGCTCGGGCCGCTCCGCATCCGGGACATTCCTCATCTCGACCACATGAAGCAGCAGCCGCTTGCCCTCCGGCCGATCCTCGATGGACTCGATGAAGCCTGTGACCGGCGTAACGACGATGCGGGAGAGCGCCGGGGCGGCCACGGACCGCATGCGGATGGCCCCGGCCGAAAAGCCCGCGAAGAGCGCGGCGATCGCGATCAGGGCGATGGAGACCGCCTGAACCCGTCGAAGAGCGACTGCGGCAGCGGCACAGGATGCGGCTGCGCCGAACGGCGCCCAAAGAGCCGGTTGGCCATCGGCCTGGAAGAGAAGGACGATGCCGATGCCGAAAAAGACCGGAATCCAAGGAAAGAGCCGGCGCTGGTCCATCTCGTGAGCGATGCTCCGGGAGAGCCAGCCACGACCGTCGAGACGACGCCATTCGACCGGGTAAGCCCAGGGCCGGGGCAGCACCACGGCCCGCGCGCCGGGGCGCGGGATCCGATAGGGCGTCTCTCGGTTGTCTTCCATCGTGGCTTCGGCTTAACGCGGGTCCGGTTGCATGCTAGACGACTGCACGCCCCGACCCAAACCGTCCTGTGGATTGAGTCGGATGACGCTGCGGACGGTACAAGCCGCTCAGCTCGTTGAGTTTTTTCCATTCAAGGTTTCCCGCGATGACCGTCGTCACCCGCTTCGCCCCCTCTCCCACCGGCTTCCTGCATATCGGCGGCGGGCGCACGGCCCTGTTCAACTGGCTCTACGCCAAGCGCCACGGGGGCAAGATGCTGCTGCGCATCGAGGACACGGACCGGGAGCGCTCCACCGATGCCGCCATCGCGGCGATCCTCGACGGGCTCCAATGGCTCGGCCTCGATTGGGATGGCGACGTGGTCTACCAGTTCTCCCGGGCCGCCCGCCATCGGGAGGTCGCGGAGAGCCTGCTGGCGCAGGGCCGCGCCTATCACTGCTATGCCAGCCAGCAGGAACTGGAGGAGATGCGCGAGACCGCCCGCAAGGAGGGCCGGCCCCTGCGCTACGATGGCCGCTGGCGCGACCGCGACCCCGCGGAGGCACCGGCGGGCGTCAAGCCCGTCATCCGCCTCAAGGCGCCGACCGAGGGCGAGACGGTGGTCGAGGACGAGGTGCAGGGCCGGGTGGTCTGGCAGAACAAGGATCTCGACGATCTTGTCCTTCTGCGCTCGGACGGCACGCCCACCTATATGCTGGCCGTTGTGGTGGACGACCACGACATGAACGTGACCCACGTGATCCGCGGCGACGACCACCTGACCAACGCGGCCCGGCAGACGCAGATCTATCAGGCGCTCGGCTGGGACGTGCCGAAGATGGCGCATATACCGCTCATCCACGGACCCGACGGTGCCAAGCTGTCGAAGCGGCACGGCGCTCTCGGCGTCGAGGCTTATCGCAGCCTGGGCTATCTTCCGGAGGCCCTGCGCAACTATCTCGTGCGCCTCGGCTGGAGTCACGGGGATCAGGAGATCTTCTCCACCCAGGAGATGATCGATGCTTTCGATCTCGGCAGCATCGGCCGGTCGCCGGCGCGCTTCGATTTCGCCAAGCTGGAGAACCTCAACGGTCACTACATGCGCCAGGCGGACGACGAGCGCCTGGTGCAGGCCCTCGAGGACCTGCTGCCGGAGCTGGACAAGGACGAGCACCATCTCGGACGCACCTTCAGGCCGGGCTTGCGCGAGAAGCTCATCGCCGCCATGCCCGGTCTGAAGGAACGCGCCAAGACCCTCGTGGAGCTGCTCGACAGTGCCTACTATCTCTACGCGCAGCGACCGCTGCATCTCGACGAGAAGGCGGCGAGCCTGCTCGCGGACGGCGTGACGCGCCTCGCCGGCATCGCGGACAAGCTCGACGCCGTCACGGACTGGTCGGCCCGCAGCGTGGAAGCGGTCGTGCGCGAGCACGCCGAGGCCATCGGAGCCAAGCTCGGCCAAGTGGCGCAACCGCTCAGAGCGGCCCTCACCGGGCGGGCCACATCGCCCGGTCTCTTCGACGTGATGGCGGTGCTCGGCAAGGACGAAACCCTGTTGCGTCTTCGGGACCAAATCAAGGATGCGCCTGCTGCATAGCAAGGGCATCTCGCCTTTAGATGTGCTTGCTCCGTTCCCACGGATAAGCTACCGAAGGCGCCATTATCCTACCGACCGACCGGCAAACCGCGGTTGGGCAACCACGGAGGTCTTCTCCGATCCACAGGTTGCTCTAGGTTCTGCCCGGCCTCCTTTTTGAAAGGGCCACGACGCATGAGTTCCAACACCAGCACAGTCACCGTCGACAACAAGTCCGTGGAACTGCCGGTCAAAGAAGGCACCATCGGCCCGAGCGTCATCGACATCTCGAAGCTCTACGGACAGACCGGGATGTTCACCTACGATCCCGGCTTCACCTCGACGGCTGCCACGGAGTCGAAGATCACCTATATCGACGGCGACAAGGGCATCCTGCTCTATCGTGGCTATCCGATCGACCAGCTCGCCGAGCACGGCGACTTCCTCGAGACCTGCTACCTGCTCCTCTACGGAGAGCTGCCGACCGCTGCGCAAAAGGCCGACTTCGACTACCGCGTCACGCGCCACACCATGGTGCACGACCAGATGAACCGGTTCTTCACCGGCTTCCGCCGCGACGCGCACCCGATGGCCATCATGGTCGCCTGCGTGGGCGCCCTGTCGGCCTTCTATCACGACTCCACCGACATCTCGGATCCGCACCAGCGCATGATCGCATCCATGCGCATGATCGCCAAGATGCCGACGCTCGCCGCGATGGCGTACAAGTACTCCATCGGACAGCCCTTCGTGTATCCGCAGAACGAACTGGACTACACGTCCAACTTCCTGCGCATGTGCTTCGCGGTGCCGGCCGAGGAATACAAGGTCAATCCGGTGCTCTCGCGCGCCCTCGACCGGATCTTCATCCTGCACGCCGACCACGAGCAGAACGCCTCGACCTCGACCGTGCGCCTGGCCGGCTCGTCGGGGGCTAACCCGTTCGCCTGCATCGCGGCCGGCATCGCCTGCCTGTGGGGACCCGCTCATGGCGGCGCCAATGAAGCGGCCTTGAAGATGCTGGAGGAGATCGGCACGCCCGATCGCATTCCGGAATACATCGCCAAGGCAAAGGACAAGAACGATCCGTTCCGCCTCATGGGCTTCGGCCACCGGGTCTACAAGAACTACGACCCGCGCGCGCGCATCATGCAGAAGACCACCCACGAGGTGCTCAACGAACTCGGAATCAAGGACGATCCGCTCCTCGACGTGGCCGTGGAACTCGAGCAGATCGCCCTGAAGGACGAGTACTTCATCGAGAAGAAGCTCTACCCGAACATCGACTTCTATTCGGGCATCACCCTGAAGGCGATGGGCTTCCCCACCTCCATGTTCACGGTGCTGTTCGCCCTCGCCCGGACGGTCGGCTGGATCGCGCAGTGGAGCGAGATGATCGAGGATCCGTCCCAGCGCATCGGCCGTCCCCGCCAGCTCTATACGGGCGAGACGGAGCGCGATTACGTGACGGTCGCCCAGCGCGGCTGAGACGGACGGACATGCCGACAGCGAGAAGGGGCCGAAAGGCCCCTTTTTTTGTCGTCCGGTCCCGTGATGGGATCGTCGAACCGGGTCAACGCCTTTCCGATTCCTGAGGCATAGCATTCCCCGGATCGGGATCACCGTGCCGGGCCGGGCACGACCAGGGGATAGTGCCTCCCTCGACCCCTTCAAGCATTCCTGTGGGAAGCCAGCACCTCTTCCACGATCCGCGCCGCGCGCTCGCTCGGCACCTCGCCCCCGATCCGCATCAGCTCATCGAGCTTGCCGAAGGCCGCGAGCTGCCGCCGGCGTTCGGGAGAGTCATGAAGGAGTGGAAGCAGCGCATCGGCAAGCTTGTCGGGCGTGCAGTCCCACTGGATGAGCTCCGGGATGACATTCTCGCCGAGCACGAGGTTGGTCAGCACGATGGAGGGAGCCTTGATGAGATATTTCAGCACCTCCTCGATCTTGGAGACGCGATAGGCCACCACCATCGGGACGCCGGAGAGGCCGAGCTCGAGGGTCACGGTGCCGGAAGCCGCGAGCGCTGCATCCGCCTCGCGGAATGCGGCCCATTTGGCCCCTTCCCCCTCGACGATCCGCGG
This sequence comes from Microvirga yunnanensis, assembly GCF_025460875.1. Classification (NCBI taxonomy): domain Bacteria; kingdom Pseudomonadati; phylum Pseudomonadota; class Alphaproteobacteria; order Hyphomicrobiales; family Methylobacteriaceae; genus Microvirga; species Microvirga yunnanensis. The sequence goes on along the minus strand of NZ_JAMXFI010000018.1, from coordinate 32,735 downwards.
CTGCACGCGCCAGGACTTTGCCCGGGCCCTGATGTCCTGAGCGAGATGGGCAACCGCCGGGATCGTCACCTCGAACGGACGCGGCGAGCGCTCCCTGAGGAGGGCCAATGCCTCGCCGAAGGGCTCCATGAGGCGGCTGACTTCCGAGCGCCGGCTGCCCGGCAGGACGAGCAGCTTGAGGGGTTCGTCCCCGGCGCCGCCGCGCTCGCCCGGCACCGGCCTGATGTCGGCGAGACGCTCGATCAGCGGATGGCCGACATAGGTGGTGGGCGGACCGCCCAGGCGCTCGTGAGCGGCCGGCTCGAACGGCAGCAGGGCCAGCAGGTGATCCACATAGGCGCGCATCTTCGGGGCGCGGCCCGGGCGCCAAGCCCAGACGGAGGGGCTGACGTAATCGATGATGGGGATGTGAGGCGCCCGGCGTCTCACCGCCTTGGCGACCCGATGGGTGAAATCCGGACTGTCGATGATGACGAGCATATCGGGCTCTGCCGCCACGACGGCATCCGCCGTGAGCCGGATCCGCTTCAGAATCGAAGGGAGCCGGGCAATGACGGCGGAAAAGCCCATGACGGCGATCTCTTCGAGGGGAAACAGGCTCTTCAGCCCTTCTCCCTCCATGGCATGGCCGCCGACGCCGCCGAAATGCAGGCGGTCGCTTCCGAGCCTCGCCTTCAGGGAGCGCATCAGTTTCGCCCCGAGCTGATCGCCCGACTCCTCGCCGGAGACGATCCAGATGGTCAGCGGCTTGTTCTCAGCCACGGGAATCCTCCATCCAGGGCAGGTCGACGGCGATCAGAAAAAGACCGAGCCTGTCGGCCGTCGCGAGGGTCCTCTCCTGCTCCAGCACGAAGGTGGAGCCGGCCCCGATGGCGATGCCGGAAAGCCCGGCCTTCGCCGCCTCCACGATCGTGCGCGGTCCGATTGTGGGCATATCGACCCGGAGATCCTGGCCGTGTTTCGCCGCCTTGATCAGCACCCCTCCCTCTTCCCGGCGCCGGAGCCCGAACCAGGACTGGCGCATCTTCAGGACGCGCCGGATCATTCGATCCGTGCCTTCGGGGCCTTCGATCGCCAGAACGTGCCTGCGAGCGATGACCGCGCCTTGACCGATGTCGAAGGCCGACAGGGAATTGAGGAGGTCGAGGCCGAGGCCGATGGCCTCGCGGTCGTCGGCGCCGGGTTCGCGAACTCCGCTCAGGGACCGAGCGGCGACGAGATCGGGCGCGAGCTCGTGGGCGCCGACCACGCGGTGGCCGCGCTCCTCGAGCAGCATCACGGCACCGCGCAGGACCTGGTCGTCGCCGCGCGTGATGACTTCTCTGACCTCATGCATGTTCCGCAACAGAGAATAGGCACTGAGCAGCGCGGAGAAGCCCGGGCGGCGCACGGCCCCCACGAGAGAGACAGCCGCGGGTCGCCATCCCTCGAGGGTGTTCATGATCGTCTTCAGGTCGAGGAGGTCGACGGTGGCATGGGCGCGCCGCTGCAGATCGCCTTCGGCGAAGCCGCGGAACGCCAGCACACGGACGTCCCTTCCCGTCGCCTCGAGATGATCCACCACCTGGATGGGAAGCTGCCCCGCCCCGGCGAGGATCGCGATCGGGCCTGAAGGCACGGGAGAATCGGGCCCGAAAGCCGACGGATGCCTCTTGGGCCGGTTTGCTGCATCTTCATTCGGCGAGCGCATCACTCGGTGCGGAGGACCGGAATCGCTTTTCCGCACGATGCACTAACCGGACGAGCTGACGGGGTCCCGTGGCGTGCAGATCGCCCGATCCTTGCCGTCGCGGATGAAGTCGAGGATCTCGTGCACGAACGGATGATCGTCGAACTCTCCGGCCACGTCCTCGACGCGCTCCGCCAGTGTGCCCTCATCGGCGAACAGAAGGCGATAGGCTCGGCGGATGTCGTGGATCTGCTCACGGCTGAAGCCACGGCGCCGCAGACCGATGATGTTGAGGCCCGCCAGATGCGCCCTGTTGCCCATGGCCATGCCATAGGGGATCAGGTCGTTCTCCAGGCCGGACATGCCTCCCACGAAGGCATGGGAGCCGACGCGGGCGAACTGGATCACCGCGGAACCGCCCCCGAAGATCACGAAATCGCCCACCGTGACGTGGCCGGCCAGCATCACGTTGTTGGACAGGATGCAGTCGTTGCCGACCTTGGTGTCGTGGCCCACATGGGAGTTGGCCAGAAAGGCGCAGCGGTCCCCGATCACCGTACGAAGACCGCCGCCCTCGGTGCCGGGATTCATGGTCACGCCTTCGCGGATCATGCAATCGGCGCCGATCTCGAGGGTGGAGGCCTCGCCCTTGTACTTCAGATCCTGAGGGATATGGCCGATGGAGGCGAACGGGAAGATCCGGGTCCGCGGGCCGATCTTCGTCCGCCCGGCCAGGGCCACATGGCTCATGAGCTGACAGCCCTCGCCGAGCTCGACCTCGGGCCCGACAGTGCAGAGCGGACCGATCCTGACGCCCGGGCCGATCTTGGCCCCATCCTCCACGACGGCGGTCGGATGAATCGTGACGTCCATTATTCGAGCACCAGCATGGCACTGACCTCGGCCTCGCAGACGAGGGTGCCGTCGACCTTCGCCTCGCCCTTGTACCACCACATATTGCGGCGATTGTTCAGCTTGCGCATGTGGAACTCGACCCGGTCACCCGGTTCGACGGGCCGGCGAAACTTCACTTTATCGATTGTCATGAAAAAAACCTGCTTCGGCTTCGCCTGCTCGGCCATCTTCGCCTTGACGCAGATGGCACCCGCCGTCTGGGCCATGGCCTCGATCAGGAAAACGCCGGGAAAAATCGGCCGGGTCGGAAAATGGCCCGTGAATTGTGGCTCATTGAAGGTGACGTTCTTGATGCCGATGCACGATCTGTCGCCGTCGATCTCGATGATCTTGTCGACCAGGAGGAAAGGATACCGGTGCGGCAGGAGCTCCAGGATCTCCATGATATCGGCGGTTTGAAGCGTGGTGGGCGCTTCGGACATGACGTGAACTCCCGGCGGTAGTGGGTGCCTTCAACGAACGTTATGAAGACGCACCGTCGTCTTTGGCGGAATCGCCCTGGGATGCAAGCTTTTTCAGGGCCGTAATCTCACGGAACCATTCGCGCATCGGCCGGGCCGGGATGCCCCCCCAGCGGGCTCCAGGAGGAACATCGCCGTTGACCCCGCTGGTCGCCGCGATCTGGGCTCCCATGCCGATCCGCACGTGCCCCTTGACGGCGACCTGCCCGCCGAGAGCCACGTAGTCCTCGATCGTCGTGGACCCGGCGATGCCGACCTGCGCGACGATCACGCAATGGCGGCCGATGACCACGTTATGCGCGATCTGGACCAGGTTATCGATCTTCGTCCCCTCGCCGATCACGGTGTCGCGGCTGGCGCCCCTGTCGACGGTGGTGTTGGCACCGATCTCCACGTCGTCCTGGATGATGACGCGACCGACCTGCGGCACCTTGAGGTGGCCCTGAGGTCCCATCGCGAAGCCGAACCCGTCCTGCCCGATCCGGACCCCGGGATGGAGGATGACCCGGTTGCCGATGAAGGCATGGGACACGGTCACATGGGCTGCGATGGAGCAGTCGCGCCCGATCTTCACCTTGGGACCGATGACGGAATGGGCCCCGATGAGGGTGCCGGACCCAATCTCGGCGTGAGGCCCGATGACGGCGCCTGGATCGACCCGGACCCCATGCTCCAGCCGTGCCGAAGGATGAACGAAGGAGCCGGGTGAGACCCCGGTCGACGCGAAGGCCGATTCCGGCCGCATGGCGGACGGGAACAGGATCCCGAGAACCTGCGCGAAAACCCGATAGGCCTGGGGGGTCACGACGGCGATCGTGCCGGACGGGACCTTTGCGGCATAGCGTGGTGTCACGAGGCACGCGCGGGCGCGCGTGGTCGCCAAGGCGCCGACATAGGCCGGGTTGTCCATATAGGCGAGATCGCCGGGCCCTGCGCTCTCGAGAGGGGCGACGCCCTTAAGCAAAAACTCCCCGTCGGTGCCGTCGGGGAGCGTTGCATTCGCCATCTCCGCCACCTGACGCAGAGTCAACGTCTGGCTTTGCGGGAAGAAATTGGATTCTGTCATAAACCATAAGTGAGGGCGCCCGGAGGCGCCCTCCCCGATTAGAAGCGCGTGCCGCCGGTGAACCGGAAGGCCTGAGTCCGGTCTGCACCCACCCGCACGCCATCCCTGATCACACCCTCTTCCTTCGAGAGGGCGAATGCGTAATCGAAGCGGATCGGGCCCAGCGGCGACGACCACAGGATCGACGCGCCGACGGCAGAGCGGATCTTCTTGCTGTCCAGAACCTCGATGCATTCCTGCGTCGTGGTCGCGCTCGCGTTGCGCGTGCAGGTTCCGGAATAGCCGTCGATGAAGTTGTTGCCGTTCACGTCGAAGGTGGTCGGACCGTCGTAGCCGTAGAGCGTACCGGCATCGGCGAAGACCGCACCCTTCAGACCCAGTTCGCGCGGCAGACCCCAGATCGGGAACTGCACTTCGAGCGTGCCGCCGAAGTAGGTGGTGCCGCCGATGGCGTTGGCCCGGCTGTCGAGGCTCGAGATGTCACGCGGCCCGATGCCGTTGGGCGCGAAGCCGCGGACCAGGGACGGACCCATGAAGAAGTGGTCGATGATGCGCAGATCGCCACCCTGTGCGAACTCGGCACCGTTGTCGCCGAAGCCCATGATGTGGCCGCCCTGGATACGGGCGATACCCACCACATCCTCGAACAGCTCGCGATAGTACCGCGCGTCGCCGGTGACGCGGAAGTAATGCGAGTCGCCTCCGAGGCCGGCAACGTCGGTCTTCACTTCGGCATAGAAGCCGTTCCGTGGCTCGCGGATGCTGTCGAGCGTGTTGTAGTTGTAGGTCAGGCCGACCAGCGAGGTAATCGTGTCGCCCTGCGATTCCTTGATCGCCAGGGAGGCTTCGCCGTTGCCTTCGCAGAACTGGCGGTTGGGCGTTCCGTCGGCGTTCAGCTGGGTATAGCCCGGGATCGGAACCGAGCAGTCGTTGTAAGGCTGATCGGTGTCGTTCGGGATATCCAGGGACTGTTGATACAGCGAGTAGCGAGCCGTGACCGTGAACTCTTCCGTGAACGGGAGTCCGAGGCGAAGCGTACCGCCGGTCATGCGGTTCTCGTAACGGGAGTACCGGGTCTGATCGCTGAACTTCGAGAACAGGTCGATGCCGGCCGACATCCGGTAGCCCAGGAAGTACGGCTCGGTGAACGAGAAGTCGACACCGTAGGCGCGCTGGCCGAGCTGCCCGGCGAGACGGACGAACTGGCCGCGGCCCAGGAAGTTGGTCTCGGTGACCGAGACTTCGCCGATGAACCCGTCGGCCGTCGAGTAGCCGCCCGAGATGGCGAACGAACCGGTGGACTGATCCTCGACGTCCACGTTCACGATCACGCGGTCGGCCGAAGAGCCGGGCTCGTTGGAGATACGAACGCGCTTGAAGTAGCCGAGGTTGTTCAGGCGGCGCTCGGCGCGGTCGACCAGGACCTGGTTGTAGGCATCGCCTTCGCCGAGCTCGAACTCGCGACGGATGACGTAGTCGCGGGTGCGGCTGTTGCCGCGCACGTTGATGCGCTCGATGTAGATCCGCGGGGCTTCCTCGACCACATAGGTCAGATTGACCGTGCGGGTGGAGGGATCGCGCGTACCGACCGGACGCACCTGAGCGAAGGGATTGCCCTGACGTCCGACGTCGGTCGTCAGCGCCAGAACCGACTTTTCGACCGCTTCGGCGTTGTAGACCGAGCCTTCGGAAGTCGAGATGTCCCGGCGCACGGCGCCCGGATCCACACCGGCGATGCGGGGATCCACCGTCACGCTGCCGAAGCGGTACTGCTCGCCCTCGTCGACCGTGATCGTGATGACGTACCCACCGCCGTTGGGATCGAAGGCCACATCGCTCGAGACGAGGCGGTAATCGGCATAGCCGTTCTTGAGATAATACCGGCGGATGAGGTCCAGATCGGTCGAGAGCCGATCGGGATCGTATACGTCGGAGCTTTTCAGGAAGCTGAGGAGATTCGTCTCCGTGGTCTGCATGAGACCGCGCAGGCGGCTGGACGACACCTGGTTGTTCCCGACGAAGCGGATATCCTTCACGCCGGTCTTGTCACCCTCGTTGATGGTGTAGACCACGTCGACCGTTCCGTTGGGAAGGTCCACGAGGCGAGGGGTCACCTGGGCGAGACCACGTCCGGATCGGCGATAGACCTCGAGGATACGCTGAACGTCTGCGTCCACCGCAGCCTGGTTATACGGAGCGCGAGCGCGGGCCTGAAGCTGGTCCTCAAGAAGGGCCTTCTCAACCTTCTTGTTTCCTTCGACCACCACGCGGTTGACGATAGGACCCTGTGCTGCGGAAGCGCGGCGATTCCCCGGGGCCACCTGCTGGGCGAAGGCGCTCTCCCCGGCAGTAATCCCGGCCATCAGCGCGCTGATCGCGACAATGGCGGTGGTGGCCGGCTTCTTCCGGCGAGGCTTGGTCGTCGACATCATCAACTGGCCCGTTCTTTATATTCTGTCCCTAGCGAGGAAGGTCCCGCCGGTCGGAGACGAGTGCCCCCAACCTTATCCGTGTGGACCGCTTGTACAAACTTTCGCCGCTATTGCAAACGGCACATCCACAACAGAGTACCAATTTTTGAAGAGCGTGGCGTCCTTGTCACGATCCCTGGCCCAGAAAACTGCTGCCAAGGTGAACAAGATCATTCCAAGTGGCGAACAGCATGAGCATCGCCACCAGGGCAAACCCTATCCTGAACCCGATTTCCTGGGCTTTCTCGCTCAAGGGACGGCCCCGCGCCGCCTCGATGGCATAGAACAGAAGATGCCCGCCATCCAGCAGCGGAATGGGAAAAAGGTTAATGAGCCCGATCGAAACGGACATGAAGCCGATCAGGCTGACGAGACTGTAGACGCCGCCGACGTCGAAGGCGGTGCCCGACGCCCGGGCGATCCCGATGGGGCCCGAGAGCTGGTCGGCCGATTCCCAGCCCATCACGAGGCGTCGGATGAAGTTCAGGGTCCGCTCGACGAGGTTCCATGTCTCCGTCACGGCCGCCTTGACGGCTCCCCAAGGGGAATAGGTCAGGCGCTTGATCGCGGATGGGTCCCTGGAAGCCTCGACGCCCAGAAGGCCGATGCGCTGCTTTCCGAAGGGGCTGGTTCGCTCGACGAAGTTCGGGGTGGCCGTCAGAGCGACCGTCTGCCCGTTTCGATCGATCGTGAACTCGAGGGGCTCCCCTGCGCTGGAGCTGACGATCAGCTGCATGTCGGCAAAGGTCTGGATCTGCCGGCCGTCCACCGTCAGGATCAGGTCCTTGGGCTGGAAGCCCGCCTTTTCCGCCGCGCTTCCCGGCTGGACCGCCTCGATTCTCGGCTCCAGCACCTGACGGCCGTTGAAGTAGTTGAAGCCCGCGAAAATCGCGATGGCCAGGATGAAATTGGCGATCGGACCCGCCGCGACGATCGCCGCGCGCTTGGCCACATTTTGGTGGGGAAAACTGATGGCGCGCTCCTCCACCGGCATCCGGTCGAGCTGATCCTGGTCGGGCACGCTGGCCGCGTTGAGGTCGCCGACGAACTTGACGTAGCCCCCAAGGGGAATCGCCGAGATCTTCCAGCGGGTCCCCTTTCTGTCCGTCCAGCCGATCAGCTCGCGCCCGAAACCGATCGAGAAGGCCGTCACTCCGACGCCGCAGAGCCGCCCCACCCAGAAATGGCCGAACTCGTGGATGAACACGACCACCGTGAGAACCACGAGAAAGGAGATCAGCGTCAGGAACAGGGAGCCCGTCGCCCCGCCGATCGTCGAAAGAAAGTCCATCATCGTCCCCTTCGGGCTCTTCAGAGCCGCGCCGTTCCGGTCCGGACCGGCAGAAGCTGCCGTGCCGCCTGGCGGGCTTCCTGGTCGATCCACAATGCGTCCGCCACCGCCGACGGCGCCGCGATATTTCTTCCGGAAAACGTTGAACAAACCCGTTCAACTATCTCGGAAATATCGTAAAATCCGATCGCATTCGCGATAAAGGCTTCGACCGCGATCTCGTTGGCAGCGTTCAGGATCGTGGGCATGGCCCCACCGGCCTTGAGTGCCGCCTTCGCCAGAGATAGGCATGGAAAGCGCCCTTCGTCAGGCGGCTCGAAGCTTAATCGACCAATCGCGGCAAGATCGAGACGAGGCAAATCCATCCTCAGGCGGTTCTGATTCCGGAGCGCATTGGCGATCGGAACCTTCATGTCCGGCAAGGCGAGGCCTGCGGTCACGGCGCCGTCGCTCCACTGAACGAGGCCGTGCACGATCGCTTCCGGGTGCACCAGCACGTCGAGCCGCCCCGCCTCGAGGTCGAACAGATGATGAGCCTCGATCAGCTCGAGCCCTTTGTTCATCAAGGTGGCGGAGTCGATGTTGATCTTCGAGCCCATGGACCAGACGGGATGGGCTGACGCCTCCCGTGCATCCGCTCCCGCGATCCGCTCCCTGGTCCAGGTGCGGAAGGGTCCGCCGGATGCGGTGATCACGGCCTTCTCCACATCCCGCTCCGAACCCGAAGCAAGAGCATGATCCAGCGCGTTGTGCTCGGAATCCACCGGCATGACCTCGACCCCGAGGCGGCGGGCGTCGGCCATGAAGACGCCGCCGGCGCAAACGAGGCTTTCCTTGTTGGCGAGGGCAATCCGCCGGCCCGGTTTCAGTGCGGCATGGGTGGGAGCAAGGCCGGCCGTTCCGCTGATGGCGGCCAGCACGATGTCGGCATCGCGATCGACCGCCTCCAGAACGGCCGCCCGTCCGGCTCCGCCCCTGATTCCGCTTCCCGTCAGAGCCTGTCTCAAGTCCCCTTCGGCCGCCTCGTCGGCCAGGGCGGCGAATTTGGCCCCCAGGTCTTTGGCGATTTTCGCCAAAGCGGCCGCATTGCTTCCCCCGACGACGGCTTCGACACGAAACTCGTCCCGATGAGCCAGGATGACGTCGGCCGTCGAGCGGCCAATCGAGCCGGTCGCGCCGAGAATCGTGATGGAACGGGTCATGGGCGCCTATGCAGTGAGGTGAATCGTCAGCAGAATGGCCCCAACGATAAGGCAGACGGCCCAAAAGCCGTCCAGGCGATCCATGACGCCGCCGTGTCCCGGGATGAGATGGCTCGAGTCCTTCACGTTGCAATGGCGCTTCAGAGCCGATTCACCGAGATCTCCGATCTGGCTTGCGACCGATGCGACGACGGACAGCACGGCGACTGCCGGTAAGCCGAAGGGCAGGCTGTGGCCGTAGGCCCCGCCGGCCCAGGCGACCAACACGCCGCACAGGGCCGCCGCGACGACGCCTCCGACGAAGCCGGACCATGTCTTCTTCGGGCTGATCGGCGGACAGAGCTTCGGCCCCCCAAAGGTTCGGCCCGTGAAATAGGCCGCGATGTCGGTTGCCCACACGACGGCGAACATCCACAGCAGGCCCAGAACTCCAAGTTCGGGATGGTCGCGCACGATCGGCGGAACGAGAACGATCAAGGATGCATAAAGAAAGCCCGAGCCCGACCAGATCCGGCTGGGGCCGCCCCGGGTCACAAAGATGCCCGTCACAAGGAAGACGAGCCCTGCCAGGAGGAACAGGCCGAAGCTCGCCTCCGCGAGGAGAAGGGCGGTCAGAACGGCGAGCCCGAGCGCAAGGACGCCCTGCACCAGGGGTCGTGGTTCGCCCCCCGTCATCCGGGTCCATTCCACCATGATGGCGATCCCGGCTGCCAGCCAGAACAGGGCGAAGGGCCAGCCGCCCCAATAGGCCGTCAGCAGGGCGGCTGCAATCATGACGACGGCGGACAGAATGCGCGTCGTCAGTTCCTTGGATGAACTCGGCTTTGGATGGGACGGCAAGGACGAGCCCTGGTCTGCGACCATCGTCAGCCTGCCCGCGCGCTCAAACCGCCGAAACGGCGATCGCGCCTGTAGTACTCGGCGATCGCGCTCTGAAACGCCGTCTCGTCGAAGTCCGGCCAGAAGCAGGGCAGGAAGACGAACTCGGAATAAGCGGTCTGCCAGGTGAGAAAGTTCGACACCCGCTGCTCGCCCGACGTCCGGATGACGAGATCCGGGTCGGGAATGCCATGGGTGTCGAGGGTCGCTCCGACCGTGTTCATGTCGATCTCGGACGGGTCGAGTGTTCCCGCCTTCACCTTGACCGCGAGAGCCCGGATGGCACTCACGATCTCCTGGCGGCCTCCGTAATTGAACGCGATGACGAGGGTCAGGCCGGTGTTCGAGCGGGTGAGCTGCTCCGCTTCGTCGAGGAGCATGCGGATGTCGGAGGCCAAGCCTTCGCGCTCGCCGATGATGCGAACGCGGATGTTGTTGGCGTGCAACTCGGCGAGGTCGTGGCGTACGAAGCGCTTGAGCAATCCCATGAGATACGAGACCTCATCGGCGGGCCGGCGCCAGTTCTCCGCCGAGAAGCTGTAGACGGTGAGGAAGCGGATACCGAGATCCGTCGCGGTTCTGACCGCACGGCGGATCGCGTCGATCCCCTTGCGATGCCCTTCGAACCGAGGCAGCCCTCTCTGAGCGGCCCAACGGCCGTTTCCATCCATGATGATGGCAACATGAGTCGGCATCCCCTCGCCTGCTTCGTTGCACGCAAGGCTCGGGGCCGACTTTTTGGCTTCGCCGCTCATATGTCCGTCCCAATGCGCGCCTGGCTGTCAGACGTGCATGATTTCCTTTTCCTTGGTGACGAGAAGGCTGTCGATCTCGGCCACGAACTGGTCGGTCGCCTTCTGAACCTGATCCGCATGACGCTTGCCGTCATCCTCGCTGATCGCGCTGTCCTTCTCAAGCTTCTTGAGCAGGTCGAGGCCATCGCGTCGGACGTGTCGAACGGCGACCCGCGCCTCCTCGGCATATTTGTGCGCCACCTTCACCATCTCCTTGCGGCGCTGCTCGTTCATCTCGGGAATGCGCAGGCGGATCACCTGCCCTTCCGTCTGCGGATTGAGCCCGAGATCCGATTCCCGGATCGCCTTCTCGACGGCCGCCACCATGCCCCGATCCCAGACCTGAACGCTCAGCAGGCGCGGCTCAGGCACGTTGACGGTGGCAACCTGGCTGATCGGCATCAGGGACCCGTAGGCGTCGATCTGGATGGGGTCGAGCAGGTTCGGCGAGGCGCGCCCGGTGCGCAGGCTAGCCAGGTCGTTCTTGAAAGCGTTGATGGCGCCCTGCATGCGGCGCTTCACATCGGCGAGATCAAAGGTCGTGGCCATCAGAATTTGTCCTTACGCGAACTATTTAAACGGGCTTACGCTTCCCAGGGTCCAGCATCAAGGCCCTTGGATCAAGGGGCGACCACCGTGGACGGCACTTTCCCCTGGAGAAGCGCCGTCACGGAACTCGGGGCGTGCACGGAGCCCACGATGATCGAGAGCCGGCTCTCCCGCGCCAGGGCGAAGGCCGCCGTGTCCATGACCTTCAGGTCCTTGGCGATGGCCTCGTCGTGGGTCAACCGGTCGAATCGGATCGCGCCGGGGTCCTTTTTCGGATCCGCCGAGTAGACGCCATCGACCTGGGTGGCCTTCAGGACCGCGTCGCAGCGAAGCTCGGCGGCGCGCAGGACGGCGGCGGTGTCGGTGGTGAAGAACGGGTTGCCCGTACCGCCAGCCAGAACCACCACCTGCCCCTTGTCGAGGTGGTGCAGCGCCGGCTGACGGGCGTAGGTCTCGCAGATCGTCGGCATGGAGACGGCCGACATGGTCCTGGCCGGAACGCCGGCCGCGTTCAGGGCCGTCTCGACGGCAAGGGAGTTCATGACGGTGCCGAGCATGCCCATGGAATCGGCCGTGGGCCGGTCGATCCATCCGGCTGCGCTCATGCGGGCGCCGCGAATGATGTTGCCGCCGCCGATGACGACGGCGATCTCGAAGCCCGCGCGGGTGGCCTGGGCCAGATCTTCCGCCAGGGATGACAGGATCTGAGAATCCAGCCAGTAGCCATCGGGAGCCATCAGGGCCTCACCGGAAAGCTTAACCAGGATGCGCCGGAACGTTGCCATCGTCAGACCTTTCTTTTCGAGCCTCTCATGAAAACGGCGGCTGAAGAGCCGCCGTTTTACTCAGGTTCGACTTAGGCCTTGAGACCGGCCTGGGCGGCTACTTCAGCCGCGAAGTCCGGGGCTTCTTCCTTCTCGATGCCCTCGCCGAGAGCATAGCGGACGAAGGCCTTGAGGGTCACCGGCTTGCCGGCCTTCGACTCGGCCTCCTTGAGGACCTGGGTCACGGTCTTCGAGGGATCGTGAACGAAAGGCTGCTCCAGGAGGGTGACCTCCTTGAAGTAGCTCTTCAGGCCGCTCTCGATGATCTTCTGCATGACGTGGTCCGGCTTGCCGGCGTTCTTGTCGCGCAGGATGGCGCTCTCACGCTCGATCGTCGCCTGATCGACTCCGGAGGCGTCCAGCGCCACCGGGCTGGTGGCGGCCACGTGCATGGCGATCTGGCGGCCGAGGGTGCCGAGGACGGTCACGTCGCCTTCGGATTCGAGCGCCACGAGCACGCCGATCTTGCCGAGGCCTTCGGTCACCGCGTTGTGGACATAGGACGCGATCACGCCCTTGGAGACCTCGAGCTTGGCGATCCGGCGCAGGGTCATGTTCTCGCCGATGGTGGCGATGAGCTCCTGCAGGCGATCCTTGACCGTCGTCTGCGAGCCCGGGAAGTGGGCGGCCTCGAGGGACTCGAGGGTGCCGTTGCCCATCAGGCCGATCTTGGCGGCTTCGCGAACGAAGGCCTGGAACTGGTCGTTGCGGGCGACGAAGTCGGTCTCGGAATTGACCTCGAGGATCGTCGCCGTGTGACCGGCGGATTCGACCGCCACCAGGCCCTCGGCCGCGACGCGACCGGCCTTCTTGGCAGCCTTCGAGAGACCCTTCTTGCGGAGCCAGTCGATCGCGGCCTCCATGTCGCCGTTCGTTTCGGCAAGCGCGGCCTTGCAGTCCATCATGCCGGCGCTGGTCGTCTCGCGCAGCTCCTTCACCATCGCAGCGGTAATGTTCGCCATGGCTATTCCTTTCAAAGGTTCATGCATAGAGGGAGCCCGGCGCTCGTGGAACGCCGGGCTCGGTCAATCGTTCAAGCGGCGCTGCATGGTGCGGCGCCGTCAGGCTTACGCGGCAGCGGCTTCGATCATCGAGCGGGCCTGGTTGATCCAGCCGTCACGCTCCAGGCGGCCGTTCAGCTTCAGGTCCTTGTCGAGCTGGGCGACATCGCCCGGCTGCATGGCGGCCAGCTGCCAGTAATGGAAGATACCGGCCTCGTTGAGCTTCTTCTCGAGCTGCGGGCCGACGCCGTTCAGCTTGGTCAGATCGTCGGGCGCGCCGCGGGGAGCCGCGAGACGCTCGAACTGCTCGCCCTCGTAGGCGGCCACGGCCGTGTCGTTCGCCGGGAGCTCCTCGGCCATCGGGTTCTCGGACTCGCCGATGTCGATGCCCATGGCGCCGGCGCCACGGGAAATGCCGTCGAGAGCGGCCCGGGCGACCAGATCGCAGTAGAGCGAGATCGCGCGGCCGGCGTCGTCATTGGCCGGAACCGGGAAGGTGATGCCGTCCGGATCGCAGTTCGTGTCGACGATGGCGGCCACCGGGATGCCGAGGCGCTTGGCCTCCTGGATCGCCAGCTGCTCCTTGTTGGTGTCGATGACGAAGATCAGGTCGGGCGTGCCGCCCATGTCCTTGATGCCGCCGAGAGCACGCTCGAGCTTCTCCTTCTCACGGGCGAGCATGAGACGCTCTTTCTTCGTGAGGCCCTGGCCGCCGCCGGCGAGGATCTCGTCGACCTTGCGCAGGCGCTGGATCGACCCGGAGATCGTCTTCCAGTTCGTCAGCATGCCGCCGAGCCAGCGGGAGTTGACGTAGTACTGGGCCGAACGCTTGGCCGCATCGGCCACCGCGTCGGAAGCCTGACGCTTGGTGCCGACGAAGAGCACGCGGCCACCCTTGGCGACCGTGTCGCTGACGGCCTGAAGGGCCCGGTGCAGCATCGGAACCGTCTGGGCGAGGTCGATGATGTGGATGTTGTTGCGGGTGCCGAAGATGTACTGACCCATCTTCGGGTTCCAACGGTGGGCCTGGTGGCCAAAGTGAGCGCCAGCCTCAAGCAGGCTGCGCATCGAGAAATCGGGAAGCGCCATAGTTTGTTCTCCGGTTAAGCCTCCGCGGAACAGTGGACCGGTCGAACCGGCCACCGGGATACCTCATGGGCTTATGAGGTGGATTCCGCGTGTGGGATAGGCGCGCATATAGGGGTAAAGGCTCGGAAATGCAAGCCAAAGGATGGGAAGGCCGACGTGGCCTGCTCTCGGAAGACCCGTCAGCTGCGGAATCGCTTTCCCGGAAGGACTCTCGCATGGCCTCGGGGAGTTGCCTCGGGGAGTTTCTCCGGGCCGATTCTCGAGGGTCCGAGGACGGCATGGCCGAGCTTCCCGGTGAAGCCCCCCGCCCGGCCGCCGCTGCCTCGGCGACGTCCATGATTCCGGTGCCGAGCCCCCGGCTGCGAAGACCGGCCGTCGCTGAGGCGGGGCTCGCTCCCGCACTCCGTGAGGGCCGTTCCGGCCGCGTCAGTTCATGTGCACGTCCACCACGCCCGGCACCGCCCGGAGCGCGCCCGCGATCTGGGGACTGGCCATGTATTTTCCGGGGAGCTTGACCTCCACCTCCCGGTCGCCGTCGTCGAGGATGAGCACGAGGGAAACCTCGCCCTCGCCCCGGACCTTGAGCCGCTCGTAGACGCTGGGAATCGGCCGTTCGTCGCGCAGGAAGATGCGCATGCTCTTCTGGTGCTTGGCGACCGCCTCGTCCAGCGGCTCGGCCATGCCGATGCGCGCCCTCACCTCTTCGCCCTCGAGCCCGGCCTGAAGCATCAGAACCACGGCGGAGCCCGGCTCGAGGACATCCCGGAGACGCTGCAGGCCTTCGGAGAAGATGATGGCTTCGAACTGCCCGGTCTGATCGGACAGCACGAGGATGCCCATCTTGTTGCCCGTCTTGGTGCGGCGCTCCTGCCTGTCGAGCACGGTGGCGGCGACCCGACCCACGGAATTGCCCGCCTTGACCGAGCGGCAGAACTCGACCCAGGTCTGCACACGCAGTTTCTTGAGAAGGTCGCCGTACTCGTCGAGGGGATGGCCGGAGAGGAAGAAACCGACGGCGTCGTATTCCCGCTGCAGCCTCTCGGCGGCGGGCCATGGATCATAGGGTCCGATGCGCAGCTGCACATCCGCCGACGCGACACCGCCGAACATGTCCATCATGCCGCCGTTGGCCGCCTCGTGAGATTGCTGGGCGAGGCTCATCATGGCGTCGACCGACGCGCAGGCCTTCGCCCGGTCGGGCTCCAGCTCGTCGAAGGCCCCGGCTGCGATCAGGTTCTCGAGCGTGCGCTTGTTGAGCATGCGCGGATTGATGCGTCGGGCGAAGTCCGCAAGGTCCTTGAACGGCTTGTCGCCGCGCGCCTCGACGACGCTCTCGATGGCCTGGCGACCGACCCCTTTGACGGCCGCAAGGGCATACAGAATCTGGCCCTTGCCGTCTTCGTCATAGGTCACGTCGAAGACGACGCCCGACCGGTTGATCGACGGCGGGATGACCTTGAACCCGAGGCGCTGCGCTTCGCGGCGGAATTCGGCCAGCTTGTCGGTGTTGTCGAGATCGAGCGTCATCGACGCGGCCAGGAACTCGACCGCATGATTGGCTTTGAGATAGGCCGTCTGGAACGCCACGAGAGCATAGGCGGCCGCGTGGCTCTTGTTGAACCCGTAATCCGCGAACTTGGCGAGCAGGTCGAAGATCTCGTTGGATTTCGCCTTGTCGAGCCCGCCCTCCTTCGCCCCGGACACGAAGCGCTCGCGCTGCGCATCCATCTCCGCCTTGATCTTCTTGCCCATGGCGCGGCGCAGAAGATCGGCATCGCCGAGCGAGTAGCCGGAGAGGACTTTCGCCACCTCCATCACCTGCTCCTGGTAGACGATGATGCCGAAGGTCTCGCGCAGGATGGGCTCCAGCTTGTCGTGGGGATACCAGTCCTTCTTGTTGTGCTCGTCCTTGCCGAGCTTGCGCGCGCAGTAGACCGGGATGTTCGCCATCGGGCCCGGGCGATAGAGCGCCACGAGGGCGATGATGTCCTCGAAGCGGTCGGTCTCCATCTCGACCAAAGCCTTGCGCATGCCCGCCGATTCCACCTGGAACACGCCGACCGTCTCGCCGCGCCGCAGCATCTCGTAGGTCTTGCGGTCGTCGAGCGGCAGGGCCGAGAGATCGACCTCGATCCCCTTCCGTCGAATGAGATCGACCGCAGTCCGCAGAACCGTGAGGGTCTTGAGCCCGAGGAAGTCGAACTTCACGAGGCCGGCCTGCTCGACCCATTTCATGTTGAACTGGGTCACCCGCATGCCGGTCTTCGGGTCTCGATAGAGCGGCACCAGCTCCTGCAATGGCCGGTCGCCGATCACCACGCCGGCGGCGTGGGTCGAGGCGTGCCGGTGAAGGCCTTCGAGCTTCTGCGCGATGTCGAGCATGCGCTTGACGACCGGTTCCTCGTCGATGGCCGCCTGAAGCTTCGGCTCGCCCTCGATGGCTTGCGCGAGGGTGACCGGATTGGCCGGGTTCTGCGGCACGAGCTTGGTGAGCTTGTCCACCTGCCCGTAGGGCATTTCAAGCACGCGGCCGACGTCGCGCATCACGCCGCGGGCGAGCAGCGTACCGAAGGTGATGATCTGCGCGACCTGCTCCTCGCCGTAGCGCTGCTGCACGTATTCGATGACGCGCTCTCGGCCCTCCACGCAGAAGTCGATGTCGAAGTCGGGCATCGAGACGCGTTCCGGGTTGAGGAAGCGCTCGAACAGCAGGGCGAACCGCAGGGGATCGAGATCCGTGATGGTGAGCGCATAGGCCACGAGGGAGCCTGCTCCCGACCCACGTCCCGGTCCGACCGGAATGTTGTGGTCCTTCGCCCATTTGATGAAGTCGGACACGATCAGGAAGTATCCCGGAAACTTCATGTTCCAGATGATGCCGATCTCGTAGGCGAGCCGGTCCCGGTAATCCTGCTCGGTCAGGCCCGGCGCGGGTCCATGAGCCGCGAGGCGCTTCTCGAGCCCTTCCTCGGCCTGCCGTTTCAGCTCCTCGCCTTCGTCCAGGGAAACCGCGTCGGGGCCCGTGCCGAAATTCGGCAGGATGGGCTTGCGGGTCCGCACCCGCGTGGCGCAGCGCATGGCGATCTCGACGCTCGCCTGGAGCGCATCGGGCAGATCCGCGAACAGCTCCATCATCTGCTGGCGCGTCTTGAAGTGGTGTTCCGGAGAGAGGCGGCGCCGGTTGGGGTTCGAGACGATCTGCCCCTCCGCGATGGCGAGCAGCGCATCGTGCGCCTCGTAGTCCTTCGCCGACGAGAAGAAGGGCTCGTTGGCCGCGACGATCGGCAGCCCGTTCCGGTCGGCCAAAGCCAGCAGCTCGTTCTCGATCACGCGCTCGTCTTCGAGACCATGGCGCTGGATCTCGACGTAGAGCTGATGACCGAAGGCGCTTTTCAGCATGTCGAGGCGGGCCTGCGCGAAGTCCTGGCGCCCCCCGTTGCGCAGCGCACAATCGAGCGGGCCCGAGAATCCGCCCGTCAGGGCGATCAGCCCCTCGCTGTGTGCCGTGAGCGCGGGGGCCATCACCCGCGGGTTCTCACCCAGCGGCACGCCGAAATAGGCATGGCTCACGAGGCGCATGAGGTTGCGATACCCCTCCTCCGTCTGCGCGAGCAGCACGATGTTCGATGGCTGCGGCACCACGCGGGCGACCGGATCCGGCTCCTCGAAGCAGACGGAGAGCTGGACGCCGGCGATCGGCTGGATGCCCGAGCCCGCGAGCTTCTCGGAAAACTCGAGGGCTCCGAAGAGGTTGTTGGTGTCGGTGAGTGCGAGCGCCGGCTGCTTGTCGGCGGCGGCGAGCTTTGCGAGCTGCGCGACCTTCAGCGCCCCCTCGAGCAGGGAGTACGAGGAATGGACATGCAGATGGACGAAGCCGATATCGTGAAGAATGCGCGCCATAAAACTCTACTCATCGAATGGCACGCATAGTTGCACGATTCTATGTTAACGGAGTCCGATCACCGGGCGCAAGGACTATGTTCCTGTGAATCCCGGTGGGTTCTTGTGGATCCCGGTATCAAGCGATGGGAGAAAGGACCAGAGCCCAGATTGCCACGGCAGACCCGAACATGGCGAGAGAAGCGATTTCGGCGGTGGTCTCGAGGATGAAGCGAAGCATGGTTTGATCTCCGTGTTCCCAGTATGTTCATATTTGTTCATCGGATGTTCTGTGTAAAGCCTGTGCGGAACCGAGGCGCGGGACGGAGTCAACAAAGCGTTAAAAGGCACCGGCCGGCGTCTTCGCCACCGGGCTCGCCAGCGCATCGTGCGGATAAGCGGGTCCGGCATTCGGCGGCGCGGCCCTTCGGGTCGGCTCGAACGATGCGCTCATCAAGGAGTGCAGCATCGGAATGGATCCCGAAAGCGGGTCCACTTTTTCCGTCCGATGCTCGAGCACCGTCGCTTTCAGGTTTGCGGATCTCTTAGGGCAGCTGGACGATCAGGCCGTCGCGGATCGTCACGCGGCGGTCCATGCGGGCCGCGAGATCCATGTTGTGGGTGGCGATCAGGGCCGCGAGCTTGGAGGCCCGGACGATGGCCACCAGCGTCTGGAACACCCGGTCGGCCGTGTTGGGATCGAGGTTGCCGGTCGGCTCGTCGGCGAGCAGCAGCCGGGGGGCGTTGGCCACGGCGCGCGCGATGGCGACGCGCTGCTGCTCACCACCGGACAGCTCCCCGGGACGGTGATCGAGACGCTTGCCGAGACCCAGGAAGGTCAAGAGCTGGGTCCCCCGATCCTGGGCTTCCGTCCGCGACAGGCCCCGAATGAGCTGCGGAATCACCACGTTCTCGAGGGCCGAGAATTCCGGCAGGAGATGGTGGAACTGGTAGACGAAGCCGAGCTCCTCCCGCCGGACGCGCGTGCGCTCCTGATCGTTCATGGAGGACGTCGGCTTCGAGCCTACGAAAACCTGTCCGCCATCGGGTTTCTCAAGAAGGCCCGCCAGGTGAAGAAGGGTCGACTTGCCCGTCCCCGAGGGAGCGATGAGGGCCACGATCTCGCCCGGCCAAATCGCGAGATCGGCACCGCGCAGCACCTCGAGGAAGCTGTCTCCCTGCGGGTAGCGGCGCTCGACCTTGGAGAGATAGAGGGCGGGTTGGGACTGGGCTGCCGACATACTCAACCGTAACGCAACGCTTCGACCGGATCGAGCTTCGCGGCCCGCCAGGAGGGATAGAGGGTCGCCAGAAGCGACAGAACCATCGCCATGATCAGGATGGTCGCCACTTCGGTCGGGTTCACCTCGGCGGGCAGCCGGCTCAGGAAGTAGAGTTCCGCCGGGAACAGATTGGTGTTCGTCAACCGCGAGATGACGTCCCGAATGGTTTCGACATTGAGCGCAAGCAGCAGGCCGAGGCCGAAGCCTGCAATCGTCCCGACGATGCCGATCGAAGCGCCCGTGATCAGGAACACCCGCATGACCGCCCCTCGGGTCGCTCCCATGGTGCGCAGGATCGCGATGTCCTCCGACTTGTCCTTCACGAGCATGATCAGCCCGGAGATGATGTTGAGCGCCGCCACGAGCACGATCAGTGTCAGGATCAGGAACATCACGTTCCGCTCGACCTCCAGCGCGCCGAAGAATGTTCGATTACGCTGACGCCAATCGGTCATCAGGATCGGCCGGCCCGCCGCCTCGTCGATCGCCGCGCGAGCCGCATCCACCCGATCGGCATTGTCGAGATAGACCTCGATGAGCTGCACGTCGTTGTTGCGGTTGAAGTAGTTCTGAGCCTCGGTCAGCGGCATGAACACGAAGGTCGAGTCGAACTCCGACATGCCGATCTCGAAGATCGCCTTGACCGGATAGCCTTTCACCCTGGGCGCGGTGCCGAACGGTGTCGATGCTCCGCGCGGCGTGATGAGCGTGAAGGTGTCGCCGGCCTGGAGCGACAGCGCATCGGCAAGACGGCGGCCGATCGCCACCCCCTCGCCTTCCTCGAAATTCTCGAGCGTTCCCTGGCGCAGATTGCCCGCGATATGGTCGATCTTGCGCAGATCGTCAGCCCGGATGCCCCGCACGAGAACGCCGCTGCCGTTGTACTGCGAGGAGCCGAAGGCCTGCCCCTCGACGAGAGGAATGGCGCGCTTGACGCCCGGCACCGCGGCGATCCGCGCCGCGACCTCCGGGTAGTCGGTGAGCGGGCTCTCCAGCGGCGCCACGAAGATATGGCCGTTGATGCCGACGATCTTGTCGAGCAGCTCCTTGCGGAATCCGTTCATGACCGAGAGCACCACGATCAGTGTCGCGACACCGAGCATGATACCCAGGAAGGAGAAGCCGGCAATGACCGACACGAAACCCTCGCGCCGCCGCGTGCGCAGGTAACGCCCAGCGAGCATCCACTCGAAGAGCGAGAAGGGTTTGGTCCCGGCCGGTCCCGTGCCGGCTTTTCTGTCCTTGGCCATGTCGGCTTATTGACGAACCGTGAGGCGAGCGATCACGTCCTCGAGCGCAAGATGCTCGCGCTGTCCCGTTGCCCGATGCTTCAATTCCACCTTGCCCTCGGCGAGACCTTTGGGTCCGATCAGAACCTGCCACGGAACCCCGATGAGATCGGCCGTGGCGAATTTTCCACCAGGACGCTCGTCCCGATCGTCGTAGAGAACGTCCCGTCCTGCCGCTTCCAGCTCGCGATAGAGGCGCTCGGAAGCGGCGTCCGTCGCGGCGTCGCCGGCCTTCAGGTTCAGGATCGCCACGTCGAAGGGAGCGACGGCTTCCGGCCAGATGATCCCGCTCTCGTCGTGGCTCGCCTCGATGATGGCGGCGATCAGCCGGCTCGGCCCGATGCCGTAGGAGCCCATATGGACCGGCCTCTCCTGCCCGTCGGGCCCCATCACCTTCGCGCCCATGGGCTCCGAATACTTGGTGCCGAAGTAGAAGATGTGGCCGACCTCGATGCCGCGGGCGGACATCTTCTTGTCGTCCGGAACCGCCTCGAAGGCCGAGGCCTCGTGCATCTCGGAGGTGGCTGCGTAGAGCGACGTCCACCTGTCCACGGTGCTCTGGAGGCCCGGAACATCGTCGAAGTCCGTCTCGGCGGGCGGAATGTCGAAGTTCAGGTAATCCGCGTGGCAGAACACCTCGCTCTCGCCGGTCGAGGCCAGGATGATGAACTCGTGGCTGAGATTGCCCCCGATGGGACCCGTGTCGGCGCGCATCGGGATCGCCTTCAGGCCCATGCGGGCGAACGTCCGAAGATAGGCCACGAACATCTTGTTGTAGGAATGCACGGCGCCGGCCTGATCCAGATCGAAGGAATAGGCGTCCTTCATCAGGAACTCGCGCGAGCGCATGACGCCGAAGCGCGGCCGCACCTCGTCCCGGAACTTCCACTGGATATGGTAGAGGTTCAACGGCAGATCCTTGTAGGAGCGCACATAGCCGCGGAAGATCTCGGTGACCATCTCCTCGTTGGTCGGGCCGAACAGCATGTCGCGCTCATGACGGTCCCGGATGCGCAGCATCTCCTTGCCGTAGGCGTCATAGCGGCCGGATTCCCGCCAGAGATCCGCCGACTGGATCGTCGGCATGAGAAGCTCGAGGGCGCCGGAGCGGTTCTGCTCCTCGCGGACGATCGCGTTGACCTTGTTCAGGACCTTCAAGCCGAGGGGGAGCCAGGCATAGATTCCGGCCGCCTCCTGCCGGATCATTCCGGCGCGCAGCATCAAACGGTGGGAGACGATCTCCGCCTCCTTCGGCGTCTCGCGGAGGATGGGGAGGAAGTAGCGGCTCAAACGCATGGGACGCCTTTGGATCTCGGTCAGAACAGGAGAATGGTAGCGACTCGCTTCCAGCACACAACACAGGCCTCGGGGAAAAGACAAGCTGTCATCGCCCCATCGGGCCTGCGGCGAGATGGATTAGACCAAAGATCAATACAAGAAATGCCGAAAAATGCATCAGGAGGTGCCCATAAAAGGTGACACGGTCGGGCAAGGTGACTATAAACGAACCGCTAACGTCTGAGGCCTTCCAAGGTCAAAGGCTACGGTCCGAGTTTCGGGAGGAACAAGATCCCCAAGTGCCCTGAGGCGCTGGTCTGAGAAAGCCAGGGATCAAAAATTGCCAAAAGGCAGTTCAGGCAAGGCGAAAGCCTTGCTTTTCTTTTTTCGGCTCCTTCTCTTCTTGGTTCTAGATCATCGGACCCGAACGTGGACCCATGTTTGGGATCGGATCCGATGCTCCGCTCTTGGCTGGCGCATCGTTCGACCCGGAGCCTCACACAATCGGGATCACCGGGACAAGCCCGGTGATGACACCCTCCGCGCGTCATGGCCGGCCTTGTGCCGGCCATCCCGATTGCTTCGGGCTCAGCGCTTCACCGTATCGAAATCACCGGGACAAGCCCGGTGATGACGTGGAGGGGAGAGACGGCTCCTTCTGCGCCCGATGCTTCAAGCTTTTGTTTGGGAGCATCTTTTCGCGCACAACCGGTTCCCACTTCTGCGCCCGATGCTCTAGAGACCGGCCAAAGGAAAAACCGCCGCAACCACGACCAGCACGACGGACGCGACAAGGGTCGTCCAAATGGCCTTTTCCCGAAGCGCCGGAAGGGCCGGGGCTCCAGGCTCGCTCCCCTGGACCACGTCCCCGCTTTCGACCTGGCTGCGGACACCGAACGGCAGGACCGCGAAGAGCAGGATCCACCAGATCACGAAGTAGAGCGCCAAGCCTCCGCTGACGCGCAGCCCGAAGGCTTGGACCGCCGCCGTGACGGCGAGACCGGACACGACCACGACGACCGCGATCGTGGACCAGAGCGATCCCGAAAGGGCTTTTACGAGATTTATCAACAGCTTGTCCTCACGCCTGCTCGAGCTCGATGAGCGTGCCGTTGAAGTCCTTGGGATGCAGGAAGAGAACCGGCTTCCCGTGGGCTCCGATCTTCGGCTCTCCGGAGCCGAGCAGCCTGGCGCCGGAATCCAGAAGCCGGTCGCGGGCCGCGATGATGTCATCGACTTCGTAGCAGACGTGATGCACCCCGCCGTCCGGGTTCTTCTCGAGGAAACGGGCGATGGGCGATCCCTGTCCCAGGGGTTCCAGAAGCTCGATCTTGGTGTTGGGCAGCGTGATGAAAACCACCGTGACGCCGTGCTCGTCCAGGGCCTCCGGTGCCGAGACGTCGGCCCCGAGAGTCTTCCGGTACAGGTCCGAAGCGGCCGCGAGGTCGGGCACCGCTATGGCAACGTGATTGAGGCGTCCGATCATAGGCGCTCCCCTGTCAGCTCCTAGGCCTCGATGACCAGCACATGGCAGGCGGGCTTCTTGCCCCATTCCTGGTTCACGGCTGCGCGGACGGCCCGGTGGACGGCATTCTCGACCGCCTCCGGATCCCGTCGCTTGGCTTTGGGGAGCCCGTCGAGCAGGTCGGCCACGGTGTCCGCGATCACGTCGGTCAGGTCACGCCCCTGTCTGGTCTTGTCCGGGATGCCCATGGCGTCGATCACGGGATCGCCGACGAGCTCGCCCCGGTCGTCGATGGCGATCGCCACGGTGACGATTCCCGCGAAGGCAAGCTTGCGGCGCTCCGGCAGCGCCCGCTCGCCGGCTCCGATGACGATGTTGCCGTCGCGGTAGAGTCGCCCAGCGGGGATATTGTCCACGATCTCGGCCGGGCCGGGCGAAAGGCGCACCAGCGATCCGTTCTTGGCCCGGACGACTTCCTTCACGCCTTGAGCCCGCGCGAACTTCGCGTGCTCGCTCAGGTGCAGGGGCTCGCCATGGGCCGGAATGGCGATGCGGGGACGGGTCCACTGGTACATCTGCGCCAGCTCGCCGCGACGCGGATGTCCGGACACGTGCACCAGTTCCGTCCGGTCGGTGATCACCTCGATGCCCTGCTCGATCAGATTGTTGATGATCGAGCCGACAGCCTTCTCGTTCCCGGGGATCGCACGCGACGAGAAAATCACCCGGTCTCCTGCGGACAGCGCGATGTCCGGGTGCTCGTCTTGGGCGATCCGGGCGAGAGCCGCCCGGGGCTCGCCCTGCGACCCGGTCAGGATCGCCACGATCTTGTCACGGGGCATGTAGCCGAAGTTTTCCGTGGAGCGGAACTCCGGCAGGTCGTCCAGGAAACCGCACTCCTTGGCGACCTCGACCACCCGATCCATGGCACGGCCGACAACGACCACCTCGCGGCCACACTCGCGGGCCGCCTCGGCCACCGAGCGAATGCGGGCGACATTGGACGCGAAGGTGGTGACCGCGACCCGGTGCGGGGCATCCTTGATCAACTGGGCCAGATTCCGGGCGACGTCGGACTCGCTCGGACTCGTGCCGTCGCGGACCACATTGGTGGAATCACAGATGAGCGCCAACACCCCTTCATCGCCCAGGGCCCGAAAGCTGTCTTCCGAGGTCAGGCTGCCAAGGTAGGGCGTGTTGTCGAGCTTCCAGTCGCCCGTATGCACCACCAGACCGTGCGGCGTGCGGATCGCAAGAGCGTTCGATTCCGGAATCGAATGGGCGACCGGCACGTACTCGATCTCGAAGGCACCAAGCTTCAGGCGTTGCCCGGGGACGATCTCGTTCAGGTCGACCTTCGGCGCATCCGCTTCGGACAGACGTCGTGTCTCCAGGAGGCCGATGGCGAACCGCGTTGCATAGACCGGCGCACGGAGGCGCGGCCACATCTCCACCAGAGCGCCGATGTGGTCCTCGTGCGCATGGGTGATGAAGATCCCGAGAAGATTGTGCCGCTCCTCTTCGATGAACCGCAGGTCGGGATAGACGACATCGATCCCGGGCAGGTTTTCCTCGCCGCCGAAACCCATGCCGCAATCGACCAGGATCCACTGCCGATCGTCCTCGGGGCCGAAGCCGTAGAGGGCAGCGTTCATGCCGATTTCGCCGAGTCCTCCAAGGGGAAGAAAGACCAATTCATCCTGGTGGGAAGCCATTAAGTTCCAGACCTTTTCGAGCCAGCGTCAGGCTTTGCTATATCGTGCAGCGAATGGGGAAAATAAAGGTCGCCCGCGTCGATGAGTTCCATTCCGGCATTGCTTTTCAGCTGAAGGCGCCCGGACGAGTCGAGCCCGTCGAAGACCCCTGTTTTCTCGCCCGAAGGAAGTCGAAGCGTCACCTGCCGGCCGAGCCCTGCCGCACGCTCCATCCAGAGCCGCCGGATCGCGCCGAACGGGTCCGATCCATGGCCACGGGACGAGGACCGCCACGCCGAGAAGGTCCGGGCGAAGGCGGAGGACAGGGTGGTGAACACTTCCTCCCTGGTCAGGCCCGGGCGAACATGCTGCAGCGCTGCTGCCGGATAAGGCGTTCCGCTCGGGGCGAAGGCGACATTGACGCCGAACCCGATCACGATGGCCAGAGGCCCGTCCGGCTGCAACCGGTGGCCTTCCAGCAGAAGGCCCGACACCTTCGCACCGTCGAGCAGGAGGTCATTCGGCCATTTCAGGGCCAGACGCGGTGCGCCGATCCTTGAGACGGCCTCGACGGCCTCGTGGAGCGCCAGCCCGGCCACGAAGCCGAGCTGGGGTGCCGAACGCAGATCGCACGGATCGATCAGGAGCAGGCTGGCATAGAGGTTGCCCGGGGGCGACGACCATTGACGACCGTGCCGCCCTCTCCCGGCCAGCTGCTCGCGGGCCGTGATCCAGAGCTGGCCCGGATCACCCGCGCGGGCCGCCTGCAGAGCATCGTCGTTCGTCGAGTTCGTCGCCTCGAGCGACAGAAGCCGGTAGCCGGCGGCCTCGGTCTCGGGCGACAGACGCACGGTCAGAACAAGGAGCGCGCGGCGGCGCCCGCTGCATTGACGATCGGGGCAGGCACCAGCCAGAACAGCAGGACCACGGCGCTCGAGACGACGAGGACGAAGCTCACGCCCGGAGACATGCGCTCGAACCGCTCCACCGGTGCATCGAAATACATGACCTTGACGATGCGCAGGTAGTAATAGGCGCCGATGACGCTCGTCACGACGCCGATCACGGCCAGGGTCACGAGGTTGGCCTGGATCGCCGCGGCGAAGACGTAGAACTTGGCGAAGAAGCCCGCCAGCGGCGGGATGCCGGCCAGCGAGAACATCATCATGGCCAGGCAGAACGCGAGCGCGGGGTGAGTGCGGGCCAGACCTGAAAGATCGTCGATGGACTCGAACATCACGTTTCCGCGGCGCATGCCGAGGATCACCGCGAAGGTGCCGAGCGTCATGGCGAGGTAGATGGCCATGTAGACCACAACGCCCTGGATGCCCTCCGGCGTGCCGGCAGCCAGGCCGATCAGCGCGTAGCCCACGTTGCCGATGGACGAATAGGCCATCAGGCGCTTGAGGTTGCGCTGACCGATGGCCGCGAAGGATCCGAGGGCCATCGAGGCGATCGAGATGAAGACGATGATCTGCTGCCACTGGACCAGGATGCCCGGGAAGGCATCGATGAACACGCGGGTGGCCATGGCCATGCCGGCCATCTTGGGGGCGGCCGCGAAGAAGGCCGTCACGGGGGTCGGGGACCCTTCGTACACGTCCGGCGTCCACATGTGGAACGGCACGGCCGAGATCTTGAAGGCGATGCCGGCGGCCACGAAGACGAGGCCCACGACGGCGCCGATGCCGACATTCCCCTGCAGGACGGATGCGATGACCGGGAAGGACACGCTGCCGCTGAAGCCATAGACCAGGGAAGCGCCGTAGAGCAGCATGCCCGACGAAAGCGCCCCGAGCACGAAATACTTCAGACCGGCTTCCGTCGAACGTTCGTTGTCACGGTCGAAGGCCGCGATGACATAGGACGACAGGCTGAGCAGTTCGAGGCCGAGATAAAGCGCGATCAGATCATTCGCCGAGATGACCATCATCATGCCGATGGTCGAGAGCACGATCAGGATCGGGTACTCGAACCGGTAAATGCCCTCGCGCCTCATGTAGTCCAGGGACAGGATGATGCCCCCGGCCGACGCAAGGAGCGTCAGCGCTTTCATGAACTTGGCGAAGCCGTCCACCACGAAGGAGCCGGCCATGGTCTCGACCCGCTCCGAGGGGAGCATCAGGACCGCCACGAAGGTCACGGCGAGCAGCGCGAGCGCGATGATGCTCATGCCGTAGCCGGGGCGCTCGCCGCGGAACGCGCCGAACAGGACCAGGACAAGAACTCCGACTGCCATCAGGATCTCTGGCAGCAGCGGACCGAAAGCGGGAATGGCGAGGGCGGGGTTCATCGTGACCTCAGTGTGCCGCAACAGCGGCCGTTTTCACGGTGGCGAGCGCAGCCTGGACGCTGTTCATGAGCGCATCCGTCGGTGCCGCGAAGGCATCAAGGATCGGGCCCGGCTGGACGCCGTAATAGATGATGAGCAGGATAAGGGGCGCGAAGGTGATGATCTCGCGACGGTTCAGGTCCGTGATGCCCTGCAGGGCCGGCTTCTCGAGGGGTCCGTAGACCACGCGACGGTAGAGCCAGAGCGCATAGGCGGCCGAGAGGATCACGCCGGTCGCCGCAAAGAACGCCACCCAGGTGTTCGACCGGAAGGCTCCCATCAGGGTCAGGAACTCGCCGATGAAGCCCGAGGTCCCGGGCAGGGCCACGTTCGCCATGGTCAGGATGAGGAACACCACCGCGTAGAGCGGCATGCGGTTGACGAGGCCGCCATAGGCCTTGATCTCGCGGGTATGCATGCGGTCGTAGATCACGCCGACGCTCAGGAACAGCGCGCCGGAGATCAGACCGTGCGAGATCATGGTGAACATGGCGCCCTGGATGCCCTGCTCGTTCATGCTGAACAGGCCCATGGTCACGAAGCCCATATGCGCCACCGACGAATAGGCGATCAGCTTCTTGATGTCCTCCTGCATCAGGGCGACCAGCGAGGTGTAGATGATCGCGACGACGGACAGCGCATAGACCAGCGGCGCGAAATAGAGCGACGCATCCGGGAACATGGGCAGGGACACTCGGACGAAGCCGTAGCCGCCCATCTTGAGCAGGACGCCCGCCAGGATGACGGAGCCGGCCGTCGGGGCTTCCACGTGAGCGTCCGGCAGCCAGGTATGGACCGGCCACATGGGCATCTTCACCGCGAAGGACGCGAAGAAGGCCAGCCAGAGCCAGATCTGCAGGTTCGGCGCGAACTTGAAGGCCAGCAGCGTCGGGATATCGGTGGTCCCGGCGGCCCAGTACATGGCCATGATGGCCAGGAGCATCAGGACCGACCCGAGCAGCGTATAGAGGAAGAACTTGAAGCTTGCATAGATGCGGCGCTTGCCGCCCCAGATGCCGATGATGAGGAACATCGGGATCAGGCCCGCCTCGAAGAACAGGTAGAAGAGCACGAGGTCGAGGGCGCAGAACACGCCGATCATCGTGGTCTCGAGCACAAGGAAGGCGACGAAGTACTCCTTGACCCGGTTCTCGATCGACTCCCACGAGGCCAGGATGCAGAACGGCATCAGGAACGTGGTGAGCAGGACGAGCGGCATCGAGAAGCCGTCGACGCCAAGCTTGAACCGGATGGTCTCGGTCAGCCAGGAATGGCTTTCCACGAGCTGGAACGAGGCCGAAGCAACATCGAAACGTGCCCACGCCACAAGGGACAGCAGGAAGGTCGCGATGGTCGTGGCAAGCGCCGCCCAGCGCGCATTCGAGCGGGCAGCCTCGCTGTCGCCGCGCAGGGTCAGGATGAAGGCCGCTCCGACGAGAGGCAGGATGAGAAGGCCGGAGAGGATGCCGAAGCCGAGCATTAGTGGGCTCCCCTGAAGAGATAGAAGGTCACGAGAGCCGCAACGCCGATCAGCATCGCGAAGGCATAGTGATAGACGTAGCCCGTCTGCACCCGCACCACGCCGCGCGTCACGTCGAGAACGCGGGCGGAGATGCCGTCGGGCCCGAGGCCGTCGATGATCCGCTGGTCACCGGTGCGCCAGAGGAAGCGCCCGATCGCCATGGCGGGCCGTACGAAGATCGCGTCGTAGAGCTCGTCGAAGTACCACTTGTTGAGCAGGAACCGGTACAGGATCGGGTGGTCGGCCGCCAGCTTCGCCGGCTGCTTGGCGTCGATGATGTACATGTACACTGCGACCAGGAAGCCGAGGATCATCATGATCGTGGGCAGAAGCGGGACCCAGCCCGGAAGATGGTGCATCGTCTCCAGGATATGGTTGTTCGGCCCCGTGAAGAGCGCTCCCTTCCAGAACTCCTCGTAGCCCTCCCCGATGAACGCACCGTGGAAGATGACGCCGGCCAGAACCGCCCCGATGGCGAGCACGAGCAGCGGCACGAGCATCACGAGCGGGCTCTCGTGGGGCATGTGCGAGCCGTGGTGCCCGTGGGCGTGGTCGTCATGGGCGTGACCGTCATGGCCGTGCTCGTGCTGGGCATGAGAGCCCGGCTCGACGTCGTGGCCCGACTCGTCGTGCTCCACGCCCTCGTGCGCGCTCGGGGCATGGTGTCCATGGCCCCAGCGGGCGGTTCCCTCAAAGGTGAGGAAGAACAGGCGCCAGGAATAGAACGAGGTCATGAACGCGGCGACGACCGTGGCCAGGAAGGCGAAGGAGCCTGCCGACGAATGAGCCGCATAGGCCGCCTCGATGATCGCGTCCTTGGAGTAATAGCCCGCCGTGAACGGGAAACCCGTCAGCGCCAGCGTGCCGACCGCCATCATGGCCGTGGTGAAGGGGATGTAGCGCCGCAGGGCCCCCATGTGGCGGATATCCTGCTCATGATGCATGGCGTGGATGACCGAGCCGGCACCCAGGAACAGCAGAGCCTTGAAGAAGGCGTGCGTGAACAGGTGGAACACGCCGGCGCTGTAGGCTCCGACGCCCAGGCCGACGAACATGTAGCCGAGCTGCGAGCAGGTCGAATAGGCGATCACCCGCTTGATGTCGTTCTGAACCAGGCCGATGGTCGCGGCGAAGAAGGCCGTGATGCCGCCGATCACCGTCACGACGGTCAGAGCGGCCGGCGCATATTCGAAGACCGGGGACAGACGGGCAACCATGAACACGCCCGCCGTCACCATGGTGGCGGCATGGATGAGAGCCGAGACCGGGGTCGGGCCCTCCATCGCGTCCGGGAGCCAGGTGTGCAGCAGGAACTGGGCCGACTTGCCCATGGCGCCCATGAACAGCAGCAGGCAGGCGATCGTCAGCGCGTGCCATTCGATCCCCAGGAAGGTGAAGCGCGCGTTCGCGAACTCGGCGACGCGCGGGAAAATGCCGTCGAAGGTCACGCCGTTGAACAGGACGAAGATCGTGAAGATGCCCAGCAGGAAGCCGAAGTCGCCGACGCGGTTGACGATGAAGGCCTTCATGGCGGCCGCGTTGGCCGAGTCCTTCTGGTACCAGAAGCCGATGAGGAGATAGCTCGCGAGACCGACCCCCTCCCAGCCGAAGAACATCTGGATGAGGTTGTCCGCCGTCACCAGCATGAGCATGGCGAAGGTGAAGAGCGAGAGATAGGCGAAGAAGCGCGGACGGTGCGGATCCTCGTGCATGTAGCCGATGGAATAGAGATGAACCAGCGCCGACACCGTGTTCACGACGACCAGCATCATGGCCGTCAGCGTGTCGATCCGGAACGCCCAATCGACCTGAAGGTCGCCCACCGACATCCACTGGGCCACCTGGACGCGGGTGGCGCCCTCGCCGAAGCCGACGTGAATGAAGGAAATCCAGGACAGGACCGCCGCGATGAAGAGCAGCGCCGTGGTGATGAGCTCGCTGGGACGGGCTCCGAGGACGCGCCCGAAGATGCCTGCGATGAGGAAGCCGACGAGCGGCAGGAAGACGATTGCGTGATACATTGTCGTTTACTTCGCCGTTCGGGCTTAGCCCCTCAACCTGTTGACGTCTTCGACTGCGATCGACCCGCGGTTGCGGAAGAAGACCACGAGAATGGCAAGGCCGATGGCCGCCTCCGCTGCCGCGACGGTGAGGATCAGCATGGCGAAGATCTGGCCGACGATGTCGTTCAGGTGGGTCGAGAAGGCGACCATGTTGATGTTCACGGCGAGCAGGATCAGCTCGACCGACATCAGGATGACAATCACGTTCTTCCGGTTGATGAAGATCCCGAACACCCCGAGCGTGAAGAGCACGGCCGCGACGGTAAGGTAATGGCCCAGTCCGATAACCATTGCGTGCCTCCTTAGATGCCCTGCCGGAAGGGAACCTTCCGGACCTCCACGGCAGTCTCCTGCGTCCTGGCGTTCTGCTTGGAAATATCCTGGCGCCGCACGCCGACCCGCTCGCGCAGGGTCAGCACGATGGCACCGATCATGGCGACCAGCAGGATCAGGCCGGCCGCCTGGAAGAAGTAGAAGTAGCGGGTGTAGAGAACCTGGCCGAGCGCCTCGGTGTTGGTCATGACGTCGGGCGCCGGGATCGGAACGGCCGGCGAGCGGACGAGGCCCGGATCGACCGCATAGGCTCCGACGACGAGGATCAGCTCGAGGAGGAAGATCACCCCGATCACGCCGCCGATCGGCAGATATTGCAGGAAGCCCTGGCGAAGCGCCGCGAAGTCCACGTCGAGCATCATGACCACGAAGAGGAAGAGCACCGCGACCGCCCCCACATAGACGATGACCAGGATCATCGCCAGGAACTCCGCCCCCATCATCAGGAACAGGCCCGCCGCGTTGACGAAGGCCAGGATGAGGAAGAGCACCGACTGCACGGGATTGCGGGAGGCAATCACCATGAAGCCGGAGGCGATCGTGATCGTCGCGAACAGATAGAAGAAGGCGGCAGTAACCGTCATGCTCAGCTTAAGCCGCCCGAGGCGGCCCCTTCCGACGTGGCGCCGGAGAATCCGGCGGCCTGTCTATAAAATCCGAATCCGACGGGCACAACCCGCCGGACCTGCTTGCCCCCTGCCCTTGCCGGGCGGAAGGCGTTCCTACCGGTAGGGTGCGGTCTTCGCGATGTTGCGCGCGATCTCACGCTCCCAGCGCTCCCCGTTCTCGAGAAGCTTGGCCTTGTCGTAGTAGAGCTCCTCGCGGGTCTCTACCGAGAACTCGAAATTCGGGCCCTCGACGATGGCGTCCACCGGGCAGGCCTCCTGGCACATGCCGCAATAGATGCACTTCACCATGTCGATGTCGTAACGCGTCGTCCGGCGGGTGCCGTCGTTGCGCCGCGGGCCTGCCTCGATGGTGATGGCCTGGGCCGGGCAGATGGCTTCGCAGAGCTTGCACGCGATGCAGCGCTCTTCCCCGTTGGGGTAGCGGCGCAGGGCGTGCTCGCCGCGGAAGCGAGGTCCGCGATGGCCCATTTCGAACGGATAGTTGAGGGTCGCCTTCGGCTTGAAGAAGTACTTCACCGTCAGGATGAAGCCTGAGATGAACTCCTTCAGCAGGAGGGACTGGGCGATGCGGTCGAGATGCATGCCGATCTCCTTTAGCGGACGCCCGGCGCGTTGCCGGTGGCCATCAGGACGGCCGCCACGATGACGACCATGGCCAGGGAGAGCGGAAGGAAGACCTTCCAGCCGAGGCGCATGAGCTGATCGTAGCGGTAGCGTGGGACCAGGGCTTTCACCATGGCGATGAGCAGGAAGAGGA
>NZ_JAMXFI010000179.1:0-16377 GCF_025460875.1 Microvirga yunnanensis | reverse complement strand
CCCTCGCCGAGACCGGCACGCATGCGCTGTTTGCGGTGGCGCTCGACCGTTACACCACCAGCGAGGTCGGGCTGGCGCCGCCGCTGCTCGCGCGCTTGCAGCCGGGCATGCTGTGCCTGGCCGACCGTGCCTTCGCAGGCTTTGAGCTGTGGCGCACGGCCGCCGCGTCCGGGGCCGATCTGTTGTGGCGGGTGCGTCGGAACCAGGTGCTGCCCTGCTGCGAGCGCCTGCCGGACGGCTCGTATCTGAGCCGGCTTTACGCCTCGCCCAAGCAGCGTCGGCACGATGAGGGGGGACAGGTCGTGCGCGTCATCGACTATCGCTTGGAGGGCATCGTGGGCGCGGAACCGCTCTACCGGCTGGTCACCACGCTGCTCGACCCGGTCGCCGCGCCGGCGCTGGAGTTGGCGGCGCTCCACCACGAGCGCTGGGAAAGCGAGAGTGCGTTTGCCGAACTGAAGGTGACGTTGCCGGGGGAGCGCCTGATGCTGCGCTCGCGCCGGGCCGATCTTGTGGAGCAGGAGCTCTATGGCCTGCTGCTCGTGCACTTCGCGCTGCGGCGGCTGATGCACGAGGCCAGTCAGCGGGCCGGCTGCGATCCGGATCAACTCTCCTTCGTGCATGCGGTGCGGATCGTGCGGCGGCATCTGCCGTTCCACGTCGCCTTTTCCCCCTCGGCGGCGCCAGCGCATGGCTGAGTGCGTGCTGATCGCGCTGCCGGCCGAGCAGAGCCGGGGGCGACACAACCCACGTGTGGTCAAGCGCAAGATGAGCGGCTTTCCGACCAAAGCCCGCGCCGAACCGGCCGTCACAGGCCGGATCATCGCAGCCGACCACATCCGAATTGTTGCACCACCGCCTGACCCGGTGCTCTTGCCCGCAGCCATGCCTCTTGCGGCCGAGCCCAAAGCCGCCGCAACGCCTGCTCCGGCACCCAAGCCGGAGACGGTCTGGCGCGCCCACATCTCCTCCTGGCAGACGAGTGGGCTGTCACGACCCGCCTACTGCCAGAGTCAAGGTCTCGCGTTGCGCTCCTTTAACGCTTGGGTCGCACGCCTGCGCAACACCCGCCGACATCCCAGAAAGGCGATCCACACCTAAGTCAACGGTATTGACGTTAGGTTAGGTCCGTCAATTCGACCGGCTCTGCTGGGTTTATCGCCGAGATCGCATGCTTGTACACGATCTGTGTCCCGCTACCTCGGGCAAGTTGGACCGTGTATAGGTCAAACCGTTTGATCCGGCCCACGAGCTTGATCCCGTTCACAAAGAACATCATTACCTCAGTTTCGCTGTCGCGAAGATGTTTGAGGAACACGTCCTGGATCGTCAGGGTCCTTTGTACAGTCACGGTTGAACCCCTCGGCATGTGGCACCGCTCATGGTCGGCGTTGAGCAACTGGAATTGCGGGAAGCCGCTCCACCTCAACAGCCCTCATCGCTTGTGGCAACTCCCACTCAGCGTAGTCTCGTATGGGTCTCGCTGGCTCACGAAGACGAAGGCTGAGCCGCTCGATCTCGGGCACCGACATCGGCGCTCCGTGCGCCGCTACCATCTCGGCGAGGTCTTCAGGAAGCGCATCAACGTGCTCTTGGAGGAGGAGAAGGGCCGCACGGATGGTACTCAACTCTCGTTCGTCAACGACAAGGGTGAGTTTCTTCATGGAGTGCACTGGCCTTTAAGCTTGTCCTTTCAGGCTACTGGCAGATGCGGCAGAATGAAGGCAAGCAGTCCGCTGGCAAGCGCTCTCCATTGTCGAGACCTACAGCAACCGTTCCTTAGTCGGTCCTGAACAACCCACAATTGATTGATGTTGAAGGATTCTTCGTCCGCTAGAAGCATTGTAAAATGCCGGTTCCTGGGGACTCGGGGATCGGCTGGGTTCGGCTCGATCTTCTGCCGGAGCTCTTGGCCGATGTAGACCCTAGAAATTCCAGATCAGAGAGCCTCCGCCTTATGTCCATGGCAGGTTCCATTGCGCCATCACTGTCGAAGCGAAGACAGGACATCGCCGGATCCGGGTGTGGCGGCGAGCCCCATCGACCGCAGCCTTCACGGCGGCAGTCCCGCGTCCTCCAGTCGCTGCCTCAACTGTCGGCGTAGCGCCGGATCGCGGTAGCACTCCTGGAACAGGAACCGCGACACGCTGAAATTCGGCTTGCTTGCCAGAGCCTCCCTGACGAGCTTTCCGGCCTCGTCGGTTCGGCCGAGCGCCATCAGCGCCGCCGCCCGGTACAGCCGCGAGCGGAAGGTCTGGAACACGAGTTCACCCAAGGCATCCAGCGCCTCCCCGTAGCGGCCTAGCGCATAGAGGGCAATGCCGCGCTCCTCGACGCACCACACCGGCAGGAGCGGATCGAGTTCCTCCGCCTCGTCCAGCAGCCGCAACGCCCCCTCGGGTTCTCCGACGAATGTCGCGACGGCCGCGCTGCGCGCCTTGATATAGGCATCGGACGGGTTCAGCTCCATCGCCCGCCGCATCAGCCGTACCGCCTGGTCGAAGTCGCCGTTGAGCAGTTCGTAGAAGGACGCGATCCGGTTGGCCTCGGCATCGTGGGGATCCGGCTCCAGCGCCCGGCGGATGTCCGGCTCGCCATTCTCCGGGTAGCTGAACTCGGGCAGGTCCGAGGCCGCGCAGACCCGCCACGCGTACGCCGTCCCATAGGTTGGATCCCGCTCGATCGCCCGGGTGAACCACCTCACCGCCTCACGGGAGTGCTCCTCCAGCACGCCGCCGAGGCGATGCTGCTCGAGGCCGCGCAGGAAGCACTCGTACGCCGACATGTTCTCGGGCGACCTGCGCCGAGCTGTGACCATGCCGGCATCCTCAATGCGGCCGAACACGGTGGCGGCGATCCGGGCAGCCGTGCTGTCGAGCAGGTCCAGGACCTCGGCGAAGGGCCGGACGATCCTGTCGCTCCACACGACCGAGCCCGTCTCCGTCTCGGTCAGCGTGAGGCCGATCCGCACCTGATCGCCCGTCCTCCGGACCTGCCCCTCCAGGACGTATCGCACGCCCAAGATGTCGCCGGCCTTGACCGGGTCCGCCTCGGCCAGGGCGAAGCTGGCGCTGCGGGAGCTGACGAACAGGCGCCGGAAGCGGGCCAGTTCGACGATGAGCTCGTCCGTCAGCCCCTCGGCCAGGAACCGCTGGTCCTCGTCGCCACCGATGATGCGGAACGGCAGGACCGCCAGCGACAGCGGGCGCTTCACCTCCGCATCACGCATCCGCGTCGGCGCGGATTGCAGCCGATGCCGCGCCATCTCCTCACGGAGACGGTAGATGCGGATCGGCTCCGACAGGTTCTTGAGGTGCCGCTCGCCAAGATCATCGAAGGCGAAGGGCGCGTTGCGCCGGATGCTGTCGAAGAAGGCCGCGCTGGCGAAGACGCTATCGGGGTCCGCCTCCTGCTGGATGCGGGCCGCGACGTTCACCCCGTCGCCGACCAGGTCATCACTCTGGACCAGCACATCGGCGAGATGAAGCCCGAAGCGCAGCCTGAGCGGATCCGCCTCTGTGTCCTCGCTGCCGGCGAGCGTGTGGCGGATTTCGGCCGCGCAGCGCAGGGCCTGGATTGGGCTGCCGAACTCCGCCAGCCAAGCATCGCCCGCCGTGTTGAAGATCCGGCCGTCCAGGGTGGCGACCGTCTGTCGGATCATCTCCCGGCAGCGGGCGACCCGGTCAGCCGTCTGCTCCTCGGCGGCCTCCATCAGCGCTGAGTAGCCGACGATGTCGGCCACCAGGATAGCGGCCAGGCGGCGCTGCATGCCGAACTCCCGGGGTACGGGCGGTGTCGGCCCAATCTACGCCTCAGTGGGGGAAACGGCGAGCCCCGTGCGTGCAGCCTCCCTGGCTGATGCGACCATCCGGACCCGAAACCATTGTGACCTTCACCTCGAACAGCCGATCCTACAACTTCCCGTCGACGGTTGTCGGATCGGGGAGACGCCAGCGTGAGTGGAATGGCCTCGACCCCAGAGCCCTCAGAGCATCCGTCCCACGACCGCACGCAGGCTCAGCCCCTGCACCACGATTGTGAACACCACCACCGCGTAGGTCGCCGCCAGCAACGGTGGCTTCTCCGTGACCTCGGGCAGCGACAGGGCCAACGCGATCGAGATGCCGCCTCGCAACCCACCCCAGGTCAGCACCGGGATCGTGCCGCGGACGAACTCCTGCCGTCCCCGGAGCAGGAGCACCGGGCCTGCGACTGCGAGGAAGCGGCCCAACAGCACGAGCGGAATGCTCACCGCCGCCAGCGCGGCAAAGGAGGGATCGAAGCGCAGCACCAGCACCTCGAGCCCGATCAGCAGGAACAGCACTGAGTTGAGGATCTCGTCCACCAACGTCCAGAAGCCGAACACGTAGCGTTGCGTCAAGTCGCTCATCGCATCCACCGGGCCGCGGTTGCCGACCAGGATGCCAGCCACCACCACCGCGATCGGTCCGCTCATGTGGAGCCTGGCAGCGAGCGCGTAGGTCCCGGTCACCAGCGCGAGCGAGATCAGCGTCTCCATCGGGTAGTCGTCAATCCGGCGCATGGCGCGGTAGGCGAGATAGCCCGTACCCCACCCGAGCGCCGCCCCGCCGAGTGCCTCGATGAAGAACAGCTCGGCCACGTGAGCGACGCCGGCCTCGCCCCCGCTGCCGGACGCCAGCGCCAGCAGTACCGTGAAGACCACCACGCCGACGCCGTCGTTGAACAGGGACTCGCCGGCCATGTCGACCTCGAGCGCCTTGGGCACCTCGATTGTTTTGAGGGTGCTGAGCACCGCCACCGGATCCGTCGGGCTGATCAGGGCACCGAACACCAGCGCCCACGGCAGGGGAACGGTGGTGCCCAGCGTGCCGGACAGCCACCACAATCCGATGCCGACCACCGCCGTCGAGATCACAACTCCGAGCGTGGCGATCAGGCCGACGCTCCAGGCCCGCTTGCGCAGGATGCCGAGGTCGACGTGCAGCGCGCCGGCGAACAGCAGGAAAGCCAGCATGCCGTTGAGGACCGTCTCCCGGAAGTCGATCTGCCGGAGCATGGCCGTAAGGCTCTCGTACAGGGCGACGTTGGGCAGCGCCGCCTCGATGCCGATCAGGATAAGTGAGGCCCCCAAGGCCATGATGAGCAGCCCGATCGAGTGCGGCAGCCGGATGGCCACGTGGTTGAGCCAGCCGAACACGGCGGTAAGGACGAGAAGGACGGCAATCAGATCGAAGGCGGAAAGCACGGGCGGACTCACGGAAGCGACCGGAGAGTAATGCCCGGGCCGTCGATTGGTTTGGGTTTTGCCTCCCGCATCCAGCCGGTTGGCCCCGCCTCACGCAGGATCCGTGCCCCGGGGCTCAGCCTCCAGCCAGCGCCAGGCCTCGCCCTCCCCGGCCGCATCGAAGTGGCGGGCCTGGATCCGGGTCAGAGGCGCAGCCCATCCGGTCAGGGTGGTCATCCAGGCCGGGCCGCCGACCAGGGCGTAGCGCTCGACCTGGCGCCAGCCGCGCATCTTGACCGAGGCGAGCCCCTCCTCGCGCAGGGCCTCGAGCGTGACCCCGTCGAAGGTCACCACCCGCACCAGCACCCGCAGCCGCTCATGGGCGCCGAGCGCCTGCTCGAAGGCCCTGATCAGGACATGCATGTCGTCCCGGCGAATGCGCCCGTTCACCTCGAACCCGATCACGTCCGGCCTGATCGTCTCAAGGAGACGGACCGACGGTGGTGCCTGTGCCGCCTCGGGCTCGGTGGGCTCGACGGGCTGCGCCACCCAACCCAGCGCCTCGTCCCGCTCGCTGTCGGAGAGTATGCGGATCTCGATCTGGGGCAGGATGCGGCCCTGCACCTGGACGATCCGGCGCACCCACTCCTGCTCCGTCACCACCGCCATGCGCGCGAACAGCCGCAACTCCCGCAGGTGGCGCAGACCATAGCCGAGATCGCGCGCGAAGGCGCCTGACGTCATGCCCGACATGGCGATCTCGATATAGAGCGCAATCCGGTCCTGGCGGGCCAGGGCATCCTCGACCGCCGCGATGCTACGCTCGATGTCTACTTTCTCGACGCGCCCGCTCACGCGCATGGCGACCACGTGGTCTGGAGACGGCAGAACCTCCAGCATGGCTGCATCCTCCGAAGTTGCCGGACCGGAGCCACGTCCCGGTACGATCTGATATAGGGCGGCACGCCATGATGAGCCTACCCTGGGAGGGGCTTGTTCCTTCACAAGCGCGAGCCCGGCGGCCGCCAGCGCGTCTGGGCTAATTTGGTCTTCGGGCGGCCAAGCGGCCGACACCGTGAGATGTCCCTCCATCGGGATCAGGATCACGCAAGGACGATGCAGGTCGCCATGAGCTTGGATGACGGCATGGTCGAGCGCGACCGGGATCGGCAAGCGCCGAAAGGCGGTGTGTGAACCTGTTCAGGCGCGCGGCCGCTTCACGCTCCGCCGGCCTCCCCTGGTCCCTGGCATGGCCGGCGATGGAAGTTGCCGTAGCCGCCCATGGCCCGGGCGCCGCTACGGCAGGGCGTGAGCCGAGGCCGGCCTGATGTCCTTCGGCCGCACGATTTTCTCGCCACCCGTCTCGGTCTTGATCAGGTACGCAGGCAGACGCTCGGCCCCGGCCGGGACGATGCTGACGACGCAGTAGATACGCCCCTTTTCCCTGTCAGCGACGCCCTCGCTCAGGCGGACAAGCTGACCGATGCAAAACGTGGATGGCATGAAAACCTCCTGAAGGCTGCGGCGGGATCGGCACGTGGGATCAACCACGAGGCCCTCCTCTCAGGCTGCGAACGACTGACCGCGCTGCTGCATCCATAGCTGGTTCAACAGGTCGACGTAGGGCCGGCGCCGCTCGCGGTACGCGGCCCTGAGCCTTTCGCTGATGTACTGCTTGGTTTCCTTGGTGTTGGCGCTGTTCTCGACCTTTTCCAGCTCGACCTGATGCTCGAGATCGATGTGGCCCAGTGTTCGCGCGACCTCCTTCAGCGTCAGGTCAAGGCCGGGCGAGTACATCCGAGGCTGCGCGCTGGCGTAACTGGACATGTTTTCCTCCATGATTGTTCATCATTGTCTGAGGCTACGTTCATTCAAGAAATTTACGGCATCTCAGGCCAGTATCGTTTCTGCGGAGGAAAGAGAAACTCAGTATTTTTACGGAGACATGGGCCTTGGGGCAGCCGCGGCCACGCGGATGTCCGACGAGGCCGGCCCCGGCATCGGAGGAACTGCCGATGAGCGATCAGCACTACGACGAGCAAACCCGCAGAACGCTCGATGATGCTGCGGACCAGATCGAGAATGGCCCCGGTAACGAGGACACCTTGGTCGTCATATCCGATAGTGTGCCAGCCGCCTACCGCCTGTTATAACTTGAATAGCGGATCTCCCCTGTGCAGTTGCCATGGAATCGCCGGCAACTCGCATCTCTCAGGATGGCCGATAGCAATACACCCGAGCCAACTCCCTCGGATCCACGAACACCGTCTGGGCCGTGCAGAAGCCGGCCTCGAGGCCCAATGAGTGCCACACGGCCTCAGGCTCCGGATAGTCTGATGCACGATTGTGAGTGACAATGGCGCAAAACTCCGATGCGTCGAGCTCCGTCTACAGGAGGCGGCTACCGTGCTCGACGCGACCGAGCCAGCCGTCACGATCCTCCCCCTCACTCAAGGTCGGCTCCCAGATCAGGAATAGCCCGTTGGGACCGAGTAGGCGACGCACCCGGCGCATCAGCTCGCCCTTGTTCCGCGTATCGCGGTGGTGCAGGGACTGCCCGATCCAAACGACATCGACGGCCTCCGACCAGCCCGCCAGTGCTTCGGCGAAGTCGGCCTGAACGAGAGTGACCGGGCAGGGAAGGGTCTTGAGCGTCTCTTCCGCCAAGGTGAGCGCCGGCTGCGATAGGTCAACGCCGAAGTAGCCAGAAACGTCCGTTCCCCTCAGGGCTGCCCTGCTCCCGGTGGCATCCCCGCACCCAAGGTCGAGAAAGCGGAAGAGCTTGGGGGCCTCGGTGACCAGAATCCCGTGCAGCAGGTTGTAGACCTCGCGACGGAAATTGTAGTTGAAGTCGATCACCTTGCGGTAGGTCTGCCATTGTGTCTGGAAGATTGCCTGCGACATGAATCCCTCCCAGCAGCGCCTTATAAGGCGGAGTCGAGGTGCATGTCCGACAGTCCGAGAGTAGCACGCACCCGTAACGGAGACGAAGTCAGTTGCTCTGCCGCATGTAGCAGTGTCAGCTCAGGCACGAAGCCGCCGTTTGTGTCCCTCACCACCTGCATGGTGTTGACCGGCCTGGGTCCATGTTGCTCGCGACCTTAGGACTTGAGCCAGTCGAGGGTAGCGGCGAGGCAGAGTATGCCCATGAAGTGATGAGGCGGTCTTCTCGTAGCGGGTTACAATGGCGCGCCACCCCTTCAACCGGGTCCGGAGCCGCTCGACAACATTGCGATTGTTGTAGATCCAGTCCGGACAGGCGACCGGCGCCTCATGCCGCTGCGGCGGGATTGCCGGTTTGGCTCCCAGGTTCCAGACGTGCTCACGAAAGGCATGGCTGGTGTAGCCGCGATCCCCCACCACCCATTACGGCACACCCGGTAAGCGGTCGAGAAGCGGGATGGCATGGGGGAGTTCATGCGCCCTATGATCTTCATCGTTACCGGAGACGGAGAGCATGGGCCAGTTTCCGCCACCTGTGAAACGGCAGTTGCAGCCCTCCAATCCGCTCGTAGATTAGCCGACGAGGGCATTAAGAACGTGTTGGTCGACGCGGACGGCCAGGAATACGCCCCTGCCGATTTTAAGCATCTCTTCGTCGAACCTCATGAGAATGAGGCATAGTAAGATTTCCCCTCAAGGGGATATTCTAATCCGAAGCACACCTTCGATCTGGCTCACCATGAGATGTAATCCGCATCGAATGCCGACCCCGGCGCTGAGTATCATCAAGCACATGACTTTGCTGGAGGATTCGTAGCGGCGGCGTGGCTACCGAGACCTCTAACTTGGCAGAAGGCGGTTGATGAAACAGGGGCCACCACCGCGCCGTCAGCAGGTCTTCCAGCAGCAGCCGGCGCAAGGGAAAATAGAGCATTTTAAGGCACGGAGGATGAGAAGGGAGGTCTTTAGACCTCACTGATGTCCCTCTCGGGGTACTGTGAGCCACCAGATCACAGTGCGCATGTGGTGCAGTTCACAGAAGGGCGAGCCGTTTCGCGATACTCGCATCCATCCGGAACGCGCGTCAGTTGGGAGCGTCCAATGCCTCGTTTTTACGATACCTGCGCGGGACCCATCCGTGGTCTCTATTTACCCCCCGTCGCCTGGGACATGCTTCATCGGGAGAAGATCCAGACGCTCGAGCAGCTCGTGGACATGGCTGACCGGCTTGAGCAGGTCGACGGGATAGAACCCAGGATGGCGGAAGTGATCCGAGAGGCCATCGCCCGTGTCGCACCGCCTGAAGAGCACACGCTAGGCGAGATGCTGCTAGCTCCATGGTGCGCGTGATTTTGCATAGCGCGCAGTATGGAACGGTGGTGGCCGAACTAACGAAGAAGGCGGCTCGCGACGGGCCCAATGGGAATGGCTTCATAAATGGCTAGTCCCTCCTCGAAGCGCAGTGCCGAGCAGGCGCTCGCGGCTTGGTAGAAGAGTCGGGTGATCTCGTGAATCTGATCATCGTCCAGCTCATGAATCAGCCTGTGCTGACTAATCAGCTCAGCGATGTGGCTGTCCCAGTCGCGACAAGCGGCCGAGAGTGGCGGCCGCT
This sequence comes from Microvirga yunnanensis, assembly GCF_025460875.1. NCBI lineage: Bacteria > Pseudomonadati > Pseudomonadota > Alphaproteobacteria > Hyphomicrobiales > Methylobacteriaceae > Microvirga > Microvirga yunnanensis. The sequence goes on along the minus strand of NZ_JAMXFI010000179.1, from coordinate 6,616 downwards.
CCATCGCTTGGCTGGCGCAAGTCGCCAGACACCCGCAACTGATGACCAGGGCCTGAGCATAGATCCGCGCACGCAGCGGCTGGCCTTGAGGTGCCATGCTGACCTCCCCGCAAGGAAGAAGACTATCAGGGGACACTATGACTGAGGGACAGGTTTGAGTGTGCGCGACACGAGCCCGGCAGCTGTAGCCCCGATCTCCTCTTCAGCAAGGTGCGATCTTAGCCATAAGCGGCGGCCCCAAGATGTGCGAGGCCGCACGGGTAATCTTGCCCCCTCGCCGTTTAGCTTGGAAACCGGCTCCTGTACGGTGCAATTCAGGGGCTTCCCGTTACCGGGCGACACCCGAAATTGCTCTTCACCTTGGGATGGCCCAGCCAGTGAGACAGCACCTCCAAGCTCGGGAAGGTATGCTCGATCTCCATGAAAGGCGCCGGGCGCTTACCCTGGGGCAGATCCTCAAGCAGTTCCGCTGTCCAGGAGGTATTCTTGCTGCCCGTGCCGGTACGGACGACGCTCCCCATGAGCTCACCATTCAGGAAGAGGTCATAGGCGCCGGGTGCGAGTTGGATCAGGCTGTAGGTCATGGAGAGCTCTTAACCAGAGGCAGGCTGAAGCTCAATATACTCATGGGTTTGACGATTGCGGTATCATGATTAAGGCCGCTCTGGGTCGTGGATATGACGGCCGCGGTGCTCCAGAACCTCCCGAGCTGAATTGGTCTCATACACCCTCACTTCCTTCGATCTCCGTCTACAGAGCACCTGCCGGCCTCGTCGGTCGGTCGCTGCGGTCTACGAGTTGCCAGGCGGAGCCGTGGCCATTCTGACTCCGTCGCTCATCTCGCGACATGTCTTGGCCTGCGGCTCAGGCGGACACTTCGGCTCAGTCATGTTAGCAATCTGAGCGGCTGCAGCGTGTCGTGAAACCGCTCATTATAGATCCGGCTTGGGTGCAGTTGAAACATCGGCGGTCATGGATAGGGTCGAATAGCCCAGCCACCCTCCGGCACAGTTCAAGATCACCCAAGCCGTCTCAATAAGGGCCACGGCCTACTTATGGCGGCCTTCTTTTTGCGTGTTTGAGACCCCCGTGCGTACCTGCTCCTGTCCTGCCTGCCACAGCATCATCAACATCGGTTCTACTCGCTGCCCATACTGCGCAACTCAACTCACCCAGGCCGCCGCGCTCATCCATGGTTGGACGACGAGAGCCACGCGGGGGCTCGTGGGGCTCGCCGGTGGCGCAGTCACGGGCGCTGTGGGTGGTCTCGTGTTCAGCGCTGCAACAGGTTGGAACTGGCTAACCTACGCCTGCATCATCGTGTCCGCCCTGTCCTCCGGACACCGCCGGTGGCATGTTCGGCCCACGGCAACGGTCGCAATGCGCAGGTGATCTTGTCCGACAGGATGGCTGGCCACGGTCCGGCATGGGCCGCTCCTTTGTATGGTGTGCTTTTCCGCATGTCTCCCCAGCTCCGAAGCTGCCACGTCGACACCTCATGAGCTCGCTCGCGCAGCCACCACGCGGCGAGGCCGATTACTCCGATCGTAGGCTCCCAATCCGCAGCCGCGCTGCTGCGCGCACTTTGGACCTTGGCGACCAACGAGCCGCGCCATCGCCGCCCCCGATAGAGCCAGAAGAGACGCAATCACGCCTATCAATCGTCTCGACTGTCTCTGCAAATCACCTGCGCCCCTTCCCGAGCCAACAAGCCCGACGCGCAAATCCCCATAGGGCGAGCAGCCGGCGCCACCACAATCTCACATTCCACGATTTCCTTCCTTGGCGGGTCCCCGACGCTGGCTGCCGGAGTGCGCGGCACGGTTCGTGAGCGGTCGGCATCCGAAAAGCTTCACAGGAAGGGCCATTCGCAGGTTTGCACAGGGATACGCCTCTGAGTGACAGGAGGAGGAGTCAACCAAGACAGAAGACAAAGGATGGGTTCAAAGGGTTGCGATCGGGTGCGATGAAGGTCAGTGCCCAACAACGACGATGACAGGGGCATCGATGAGGCCAGCTAGCTTGCTGCGGAATGCCATACCCACAGCATTCACAAGCGTGTTGAGGAGTTTACCCTTCCTGCTCCGCCCCCAGTAGAGCATTCTGGCGCTAGAGAGGACTCTCAAGAACAGCCGCTTCGCACGGGTTCGGGCCGAGGACTTTCCTCGCACCAGAGAGCGAGAATGGCGAACTGCGTCCATCAGAAAAGGTAACACGCATAGCTCGTCCCTTTATCATTGCCTTCCACATCGCATAATAGCGAGACTGGGCAATGTGATCCAACGTTCCGATGGCTCGAGACTCGTCCGTGCTGAATTTGAACTTCTTGTCGTCAATGCTGATTAACACGGTGCCATTCTCAGGCGGCTCCCGACCATGAATCTCGATGTCGATGCCAATCAACAGTCCGTACTTAGTTTCCGCTGCTTTGTCTGATGCGCTTACGTCGCACGTGATCCGAAAGAGGCTGTCTCTATCTTCGCGGATGGTATGCTCCGCGAAGCCCTGAAGGTAGCCAAAAGTCCAATTCCTGACTCCAGTGTCCTGTCCAAGCGCCAGAGTTGGGGCGAGAAACGCAACGGAACAGGCGGCTACAAGAAAGCGACTCATGAGTTTTGACTTTACGGTTCTTGCTTCCGTGGTCTGACCGCCGCAGTACATGACGTACAGAGGCAGCGATCCTGGTTGGATAATCGAAACTTGAAGGGCTTGTTGTGTGTGACTGGCTAGGTCGAAAAGTGGGGGCTGTCTCTGCTCATTGGGTAGAGTTTCCCATCGAACATCTCAGTATGGTCCACTTGATACCCTCACAACAATCCTAGTCTCGTCACCCTCAATCTGGCTGCTGATTGAGACAACCTCGGAGAATTGATTGTGAGACTTTCTTATATTGATCTCTACCTCCTCCTTGGGATCAGCGATGAGCTTCGAATACTGATCAAGCGCTCGCTTCTCGTCTGCAAGTCGAATTTTCCGGTTCGAACGCTCTTCGAGTAGGGAGAGGAGCTGAACTGCCTTTCTGTACTGCCAGCCCAGGATGTTCGTATCGTCCGGCTTGTTTTTCATGTTGAAGGTATAGGTGCGGATCATATACTCACAGCCCGACTGCTCTAAATGCATGACGATGCCATCACCAAGAACCAGGGACTCGGTTGCGGTTCCCTCGCGTGAATCCAACCTAAAGCCAGCATTTGTGAGTGCCGGTCGCGGCCTGTCCAATGTGCACTGGTTATCGCACCAATAGTCAGCAAGTGCGCTTGCCGGAGACATTCCTAGCGCCACGCCCAGGCAAGCGGCAATACCGACAGGGCCAAGAGGCTTTAGGATAGGAGGGATGCCCGTATTCCAAACCCGTCGGCGACTTCTTCTATGTCTCACGTTGATGGTCCCCGAATGAGAGATAAAGCTGAGTGCTGATTTACACTTCATGGTGAGGCCGGGCGATTTGAACGGCAAGTTAGGCGCTTCACGGGAGCCTGAGGAGGCTGGCAGTCCCACATAGGGCCTCCATGAAGTGCAAACAAACGGTCGCCTCATCTCGTTGATCCGCTTAAGAGCAGCCCTCGGTGAAGGGAGGCTTCCGAGGCCACCTTGACGTCGTCGTCCAGTGTGAATCGGTGGGCCAGTCTCACGTGGAATGCGATACGCCTCACCTGAAGTACAAAGATTCGCATGTCAGTCTATCGGCTAAGTCCCTCATTTGAAATTTAATTGCCGGTCCAAGCATCACGTCCAAATCGACAACGGGGATGCCCGACCCTGTGAGAAGTCGTGGGGTGTTGCGGTCAAGATAGGCTCCGGCCAATGGTCGCTGAAGCAGCCAGTGCGCGCCGGTCGTCGCCCCAGCGGCCAACCACCTGGACGCCGACGGGCATTCCCGTCGGCCCGGTCAAGCCCGGGACGGAGATGCAAGGCACTCCCAAGGCCGTCCAGATCCGGTTGAAGACAGGATCGCCGGTCGCCCCCAATTCCTCCGGCGCCCCTCCGGGCGCACTCGGAGTGAGCAGCACATCAAGCTCGTCCAGCACATCGCTGCAGCCGGCGCGCGCCTCTGCCACCAGCGCTTTGGCGGCATCGTAGTCCTCGGGCGCGATAAGCGCCCCAACCTCCAGAAGTTCACGGAGCTTTGCGCTGAGATGGTCGGACGCGGTCAGCATCTCCGGCGCATGCGACCGCGCCGCCTCGAAGGCCATGATCGTCTTCTGTGCCTCCAGCAGGCCACGCCACCATTCAGGAAGTTCAATCTCGCGGATCTCCAGCCCAGCTGCACGCAGCCGCGCCGCGGCCTCGTCGAGAGCCAGCGCCGTAGCAGGTTCAGCAGCCTCCCATGCATGGGTTCGGATCAGGCCAATCCGCGGGCGGAACTCCTCATCTGCAACGCGCAGGTTCGGACGGCCAGCAATGACCGAAGTGAGCAAGGCCGCGTCTTGGACGGTCGTGGCAAAAACCCCAACCGTGTCGAGACTGTCCGCGAACGGGCGCACGCCGGTGCAGTCGATCACGCCAAAGGTCGGCTTGTAGCCCACGCAGCCGCAGAAGCTGGCCGGCCGGATGACAGACCCGGCCGTCTGCGTGCCGAAGGCCAATGGCACCATGCCGCTGGCCACCGCCGCTGCCGAACCCGAGGAGGAGCCGCCGGGGGTCCGATCCGGATTGTGGGGATTGCGGGTCTTGCCCGGCTAGAAGTAGGCGAACCCGGTGGTTACCGTCTTGCCGAGGATCAGGGCGCCCGCGTGCCGCGCCAGGGCTACACAGCCCGCACCACGCGGCGGCTGGAACGTCTCATAGAGCGACGAGCCGTATCCGGTGGGCATGTCCGCTGTGTCGATGATGTCCTTGACCCCAATGGGGATCCCCCTCAGGGGGCCGGAGCCGAACCGGTCCACGTGCCGCGCCATCTTTAGGGCAGCATCCATGTCCAGGTGCTGCCATGCCTGCACCTGAGGCTCGCGCTCGCTGATGCGGTCCAAGCAGGCGCGCACCGGAGCCTCGCTGGTGAGGCTGCCGTCAGCGATGCGTTGCGCGGCTTCAAGGGCGGTGGGATGTCTGGTCATTGGCACCAATCCTCAATGATCCGGCCATAGGCCTCCATGGCTTGGTCGATGCGTGAGATGAGGCAGTACTCGTCTGTCTGGTGCGCCATGGTCGCCTCTCCAGGACCGAGAACGACCGTTGGCAGGTTGCCCATGGCCGGGGTCAGCGCCGACGCGTCGGTGAAGTAGGTCGCGCCCCGCGGCACGGGCATCGTCCCTAAGAATGGCGCCATGATCTCGAAGACCCGCTGGACCCACGGGTCGCTGGGATCGGTCCATACGGCGGGCACGTCGATGATCGGCGAGATCTCCATCTCATCGCCCAAAAAGCTCCTGACCGTCTCGCGCACGGCGGCATGCGCCTGGCCCGGCACCGTGCGAATATCGAGGCTCACCTCGGCGCGATCGGGAACCGAGTTGGTGTTCAATCCGCCGTGGAAGGTACCGATGTTCAACGTTGGCCCGCCCAAAACCTTGTGCCGCTGCACGTTGAAGTCAAAGTCCGTCAGCCTCACGACTGCATGCGCTGCCTTGATGACGGCGTTGTCTCCCTTCTCCGGCATCGAGCCGTGCGCGGTCATGCCCTGTGCAACGGCTTTCAGCCACAGGGCTCCTTTATGGCCGATGAGCGGGATGTTGGACGTTGGCTCGGCGACGATCAGGGCACCGGCAGCATCCAGAAGGCCCTTCTGCCGGCATAGATGGTAGGCCCCTTCGGATCCGGTCTCCTCACCGGCGGTGATGATCAGCACCGCGCCTGGACCCCTTTCCAACGTAGCACGGTGGGCGATGCAGGCCTCGACAAAGGCTGCAACGCCTCCCTTCATGTCGCTGGAGCCGCGGCCAAAGACCCGGTCGTCATCGATATCACCGCCAAACGGGTCGACCGACCATGGCTGCAAGCCAAGCGGCACCGTGTCGAGATGACCGGTAAAGGCAAGCGGCAAGCCATCCCGGCCACCGATGCGCGCGATCAGGTTCGTGCGCCCCTCCTTGAACGGGATCGTCGTAACGGTAAAGCCATTCTCCTCCAGCCGCTTGGCCACGAGGGCTGCGCACTGAGCCTCATCGCCAGGAGGGTTGACGGTGTTTTGGCGGATCAGCGCCTGCGTAAGCGCAACAGCAGGTGAAGTCGTCATGGGCCTCGCTTTCTGATGAGTCGTGGAAGGACCAGCCGCCCTCCGGTGGGCTGGTCCTGAAGGGGCACGGGTGGGATGCTAATTCGGTGTCCGCCGCAGCGCCAGAGGCACTCGGCTCGCTGTCGGGTTGCAGACACTGTTGTCGGCCTGAGCGCCAATGCCCCAACGCGGCCTGTTCCTATGTACACGTGCCAGTTCAAGGATCTTTCCCGGGCTCTTCCTCATTCGGAGGCAAGACAGAGGCACAAAGCGAATGCAATGAGTGTCACTGGCACGGTAAAACGAGGGTCATCGGCCGCGTCCATAGGCGCCCTAATTGTCTGGATGCGAGACCTCCTTGGCGTGAGCGACAACCTGGAGGGCTGGTGGCAAAGCGTCTGAATCGGGTGGCTTGTAGCGTCGGTTGGCCAGCTTCGGCTCGGCGGCCAGGCGGCTGTGCACGAC
>NZ_JAMXFI010000178.1:0-16709 GCF_025460875.1 Microvirga yunnanensis | reverse complement strand
CATCAGCCGCCGCAGCGCGAAATGCCCGAGCAGCAGGCCATAGAGCTCCTGCTCCACGAGATCGGCCCGGCGCGAGCGCAGCATCAGGCGCTCCCCTGGCAACGTCACTTTCAGTTCGGCAAACGTACTCTCGCTGTCCCAGCGCTCGTGGGAGAGCGCCGCCAACTCAAGCGCCGGCGCGGCGACCGGGTCGAGCAGCGTGGTGACCAGCCGGTAGAGCGGCTCCGCCTCTACGATGCCCTCCAAGCGGTCGTCGATGACGCGCACGACCTGTCCCCCTCATCGTGCCGACGCTGCTTGGGCGAGGCGTAAAGCCGGCCCAGAGAGGAGCCGCCCGGCAGGCGCTCACAGCAGGGCAGCACCTGATTCCGACGCACCCGCCACCACTGCCTCGGCTGTCCGTCGCGTAGGCTGTACAGATGCTTGCATTATCCTGCGAGTGAACTGTCCAACCAACCCAATTTCCTGAGAGTGAGACAAACGACACTATGCGGCGCGGACCAAAATTCCGCATAGCCATTCGGTCTTCACCGCACTCGGACGAAGAACAGATCTAATGCGAACTGCACATTTGCAATATCAAGAATTGCAGATTCTATAAGCAAGCGAGACAATCGCAGGTACGCCTGCCGAGTTCATCGGAAGGCCCGACCTGATCACTGGCAACCCGGATTTGCAAAAAGGCAGGGGCCAGAATTGCACTCAGTTATCGTGCCGCAACGCCGGCTGGGCCGGCCTCCCGGGTTGATAGCCTATCTTATGCAATCTCTCGCCTCAGGAACTTGCAAATTGGCTGATCCGGACCTTGGCGCGCCTTGGATCAACGAGGCCGAATTTGAAATTTGCCTCCTCTCAAACTTGCACATTCGTTCACGAAGCGATCACCGCCACCGAGACACTTTGAAAGAAGGGGTGCCCCGGAACTTGCATTAGTCTTCGCGATGATTGGCGCTCGTGTGGAGCGGGCTCGAACCGATTTTGCATTGTGCAGGCCGTCAAAGTTGCAATCGGCGCCCGCTTACTCTGGGCAACCTGATAGGGCTCCCGGCCATAGGTGCAATTCGACGGCTCGAAGAATTGCATTCCGATGCAAGTGTCCGTCTATCTGCTAAACGGTGTAAGTATCTAGCATTTCAAGGCAAATGCCTTGAGGACCAAATTATATGCGGCATCGAAAGTCCCGGCTTTGACACAGGATTGATACTAATTTCCAGCCCTGGATCCAAACCGCTCTCTTGTGTGGGGCCAGAATATTCATGCCCTACCCGGTTGATTATTGCAGCCTCGGCCAAACCAGATAAGTGGGCAGTTGGGGTCAAGTAATTCGTCCGAGCTTGCAGATCGCAGATCACCGGAGAGCTTCTGGGTGAGGCACAGAAATTCAACAGCGATCGTGTCTGATTTTCTCTGCCTCGACCCATAAACGCCACGGATCGGGATACCTGCGGGGCAGAGAAAATACAAAGTTCGGGCTTGGATGAGCGTGCACGGGCTCATCCAAGCCTCAAAGAGGCTCCCAGAAGCGACGGAAGATGGTCCCCGAAGTTGGACGGTTTCGCCCAGGAAGATCCCGACGGATCCCCCAGTGAGGAGCCTTCGGACAAGGCTCAAGGGTCCTAAAACGTCGGAGGCTCAATACCTCAGTTCTGACGCATCCCTCAGGGCGCATCAAAACTGATCGGATCTACAATCCGCATTTCGGTGCCTGCCGGTTTCCGTTGTCTCCTGGGACTATTCGGCCCGCCCTGCGGCGGTCGAACTTACACCTCGAATTTGGGTTGAGATCCGGGAGGCAAATTGACCAGAAATTTGGGGCGCAAAAAATACCAGCGCACCGGCACCCTCCGGTGCCTCAATCAGACTTTGGACAAGTGCGCCCGATCCTTCGTCAACCGCACTTCCCGATCCTGTGATCTGGTATTTTTTGTGCCTCAACGCACCTGTCGCGATAGCCTCGCCTCGTCGGAAGGATCATTCCGCGAGTGCCATCGAGCAGCGGCCCGAGCCAGACGAAGAGCCGGGTAAAATTCTGAAACTCACCGAATTTTTGTATTTGGTGTCAGGCTCCGACTGGCATTGTGGGTTTGCCATCTGATAAAATAGATGCCCGACCTCTGATGCCCTTCTTCATGCCAATCACGACCAGCCATCTCATCGTTACTACGCTTCAAGACCTGTCTCGCGCACTGAGCAGGGCGACGAAGCGAGACCCTTCCAAGGACTTTACGCGGATAATCCCTGCCCGGTCCAAGGACTATGCCTTGGGTGGTCATGGAGGCTCGGCATCGGGTAAGGATGCGCCAACGCCAACTCGGGGTGACGGCGTGACGCTCACCCCGCAAGCCCAGGTTTCCCGTCTTGGAATGTCATCGGGTGTCCACTCGGCGGTGGGGTGGGCATATGACCATCCAGGTGTGCGGTTTGCCAATCGCAGCCGCGGTCGTGATAGACCGCTGTCAGCCGAAGGAACGCAGACATTTCACTTCTCACACCCCTATCACTCTAAAACATCGCCGATCCTTAAGATGATCAAAGCGGCCCAGAGCGGCCGCAAGTACACCGCCTCCAACGCAACGAGTCATCTTCTCTACATCGAGCGCGATGGTGCGGCCGAGAACGTCGCAAGGGAGAAAGAATATCCAGGCTATGATCCCGACGTAGCCGAGGATGGCTTCACCGTCCTCGTGCGTGAGGCTGAAGGTCGGAGCGCCGAAGAACAACAGGATTTCCTCGAGCGCATTCCGCTCAAGAACCTGACGGACGATGAAATCGACGCCCTCGAACTGGCATCCTTTGGGACAATTGGCGATACGCTCGAAGAGCGCCGCCATTTCTGGAAGGCGGTTGAACAGTTTGAGGCCGAACCCCAGGGTGACACGATCAGGATACGGTTCTCCGCAGATCCCGAAGGATGGGGTCTCACTATCAAGAACCTCGATTCTGCTCCCACGAGGTTGCGGGAAAAGCTGCGGCGTATGCAAGGCAGCAGCGAACCGAAAGATGTCGAACTCAACCTGATCCGGACCGATGAAGCCTTCGCGATCCATCAGTGGATCGTTGGACTTCATCCAGAGGCGCTCATTGAGATTGAACCGGGTCGTGGCGGTCGTGTCCAAAACCGCATCATCGCTGAACTTCCGTTTGAGATCGATGGGCGCGAGCGTGTTGAAATCGTTCGCAATTTCACCATCAAGCTCACTGAGAAGGGCTTACCCTTCTGGGCGGTGGTTCACGCCCCAGACCAGAATAATGACGAACGGAATTTTCATGCCCACATCGTCTATTATGATCGCCCGTCATCCCGGATGAAGGGCCCTCGAAACCCTGACGGTCGTGACGTTTGGGATTTCGAAATCGAAGAGGAAAAGGTATTCCCAAACCGTCATCGCAGGACGGTTTACCCGTTTCGCCGGAAAAAGCTGCGCGAAGCCAATCGTCGGACATGGATCCCAATGTTGCGCAATCGTTGGGCAACGGCTTGCAACGAGGTCATGGAGAGGGCAGGCCTCATTAAGCGGTATGATGCCCGCTCCTACGAGGCCATGGGCATCCAGCTCGATCCGCTCGAGCATATCCCCTCGAAGACCTTCAATAGGGAGAGAAAGGGGGAACTGACAGAGGACGGCGTCGCCCTTGCCTGTCGGCAATGGCAGGTCATGCAGGATCGGCTTGTGGCCGACCACGAGAAGCGCGCCCGGCATCGCCAGCGCGTCCTCAAGGCGAAGACTGACAAGGCAAGACAGGTCATGGGCTCCCAAAGCCCATATAAGGACATTGCTCTGAAGGAGGTCGACCGGCTCACCAAGCTCGTCGACAAGGTTGGCGCACGAGTGACCACCAATGAGCTGTTCCAGGATCTCGGTCGTCTGGTCGCTGATAGGGTTGCATCCCGGCCTAAGCTGATCGTCCATGAAGATATAAAAAAGAATCAAAAAAGCCCGGGCCGGACCAAATCAAAGGGTGGCCAAGGCCACGGTCAGACCACCCAGGCCCCTAAGGACAAAAATGGTGCGACACAGCCTGTGGGGCGGGCCGCTAAGGAGGCCATGACGTTCTTGTTGGAAGTCTATGACCGCGCAGTTCATATGGACAGGCGCAATCAGATCGAAATTGACGTTTCCAAGAGCCAATTGAATACCCTCCTGAAGCGGCTGGATAACATGATGGCTGATCCAAAGCGCCATCCGCTGGATCGCCGCGCGCCTGGATTTATCGACCTGAATATCGCCGATCCCGGCCCTGAGGTAATTGCCGCTCGTAAGAAGGCAACGATGGACCGCGTCGCAGACAATTTGGATGCCTTCGTTGAGGCTGCCCTGCCGAAGATCCTGGCTGAAGTGAAAGGCGCCTCCCCTGCCAAGCCAGCGCCTGTTCAAGAAAATATTCCACAAGGGTCTGTGTCTCCGCAGCCTTCCAAGGCACCGGTCCAGCCCGACAGGCTGAACCCGGCACCTGCGGCCCGTGATGTATCTCGAGCTCCGGTCGCCCGGCCGGTCGCCGATCGTGCGCCGATCCAGCGGCCGTCCGAGGTAAAACCAGCCCCGGCCAAAATGGCGACAGGTGAGGCGGCCCCGAAGCCTGCGCCCGCGCGACCGCTCGAGCCTGCAGCTCGGCCCCAGAAAACCCGCTTCCGGCCTGAGCCATTTTATAAGCCCAAGGAACAGGGCGGGGCACCTGCTGCCGCGCAGCCGAAAAATTCCGCTGCGGCTCCGGTTAAATCACCGGCCCCGGCACCTGTTAATTCCGCGCCTAAATCCTCAGCTCCGAATAATTCGAAGCCTGAGATTGAAATTAAGACAGCCGCCACTGAAAAATCAGGCCAGGCTCCAGAGCGGACTTCGAATAATCCCGCTAAGTCGGAAAATGCTGCACAGTCCAATAAGCCGACCGGCACTCATTCCGGCGCCGCTGTTGTAAATTCCGTGCCGAAGGCTGCTGCCCTGCCAACACTGGGTGAGGCCAAGACTTCGGCCGCGGCGCCTTCAAGCGTTCGCCCGACAGCAACTCCGACCGCTTCCACAGTCCGCTCTGCCCCGGCGCCGGCAACGCCAACAACTCCGCCGGCTAAGCTCGAGGCCGAGCCGAAGAAGGATGCCGTCACCGCTAAGGCACCGGTCGCAGCGACTCCAATTCCGACAAAGCCCGCTGCCCAAGCTCCGGCACCTCGACCCGAGCCTGTCCGGTCGTCAGCCTCTCCGGCCGAGGAATCTGGAAAGACCGCGACTGACCCGAAACCCGCACCTGCGGCCCCGACCGCGCCCAAGGCCGACAAGCCTCCCGGCCCACCCAAGCAGTCGGCCGACGTTGCACCGGGTCAGGTTAGGACCCCGGGAGAACCGCCAGCCCCGAAGCCCCCAGTTGAGAAAGCAACGATCCGTGTTGGCGATCCTCTGTCGCCTGTCACACCCAAGCTGATCGAGCCGATCCGTGTCGAAGGCAAGAAGCTTCAGAAGAAGGCGAAGAAGCGCGGCAAGATGCGGGATGACGGGCCTGGGCTCTGAATCATGGTCGTCAACAACCCCGATCCGGAGCGCGTCCCAAGACAAAGGTCTCGACCCGCGGCCAGGTGCTATACGCACCGGTTGCCGACCTGATGCCGGCTGGAGACCGCAGCATCTCCCCTGAGATTGTTTTTCACACAGGGATGTGCTGTCTCGCCAGGCTTCTGGCGCGGCGGGCGTGCCCTCAGCTATCCGGCCGACCGCGTGCGATCAGACCGCCTCCTTGAGTTCCTTAGCGGGCCGGAAGGCGATCTTCTTCGAGGCCTTGATCTTGATAGGCTCGCCCGTCTGCGGGTTGCGGCCCATGCGGGCGGCACGCTTGCGCACCTGAAGGATGCCAAGGCCGGTCAGACGGATCTTGTCGCCCTTCTTCAGGCTTTTGGCGATCATCTCGATCACTTGGGTGAGCATCTCGTTGGCCTGACGCTTGGGCAGCTCATGCGCTGCTGACAACTCCTCGGCAATGTGGCGCAGGGTGAGGATCGCACTGGTTGAGGAACCGGCGGACTTCTTCGCGCCCTTCGGGGCTGCTTTGACTGACGCCTTCGGTGCCGCGGCCTTCGGAGACTTCCTGGCTACGGATCCGGCAGCTTCGGACACTTTGGCTGATGCCGACTTCGATGCGGCTGCCTTGCGGACTGCTGCTTTCTTGGCTGCGGTTTTGGTTGCTGTTTTCGCCACTGTGAGACCCTCCTGATAAGCTATGAACTCGCAAGTCACTCGATGGATAAAGTGCTTGCCACTCAAAGTTGATCATCAGTGAGTTGCTTCCTCAATCTCCATGCCGCAATGAGTTCACAGGATCTTGGAGCCCCACAAAGTCCACAGCTGATTGCGTGCCCGGCTCAACGGACCAGCAATTCTTCGAGGGAGAAGGGCAGGGGACAGGGTTCCGGCCCATAGCATGCAGGGACGCGGGACCCTGGTTTGGATCAAGCCGCAAGGAAGAGCTCGTTCTTGCGCCAAGCCGCACAGGCCCTTATGCCGTTGGGACGTGCCGTCGCGATGCGCTCCTGAAAGCGCGGTTGGGCCTCGTTGAGCAGACGGCGTTTTCGGGCGTGGGGCTGCGCGGCCGTTGTGGTGTCCTGCACCATCGCGGCAGCTGCCGCATACAGATCCGTTGTTGCGGCATCCAAGCCGGGATCGCGCTCGAACAGGACGACCAGGCCTGTCAGGTGCTGTCTGAGGAGCGTCTGCAGTTCACGCAAATAGGGCAGATCTCCTCCGAACTCGATGGCCTTCACAGTTGGCGAGATCAGGGCCAACTTCTCTTCAATCGTGTCGGTGAAACGTTTCTCCGCCATGAGCCACCGTCTCCAGGTAAGAGGGAGCCCGCCCAGCCCGTGAGACACATCAGACAGCATGCGCGCTCATGGTTAAGCAGTGGTTTCGGACGGCTGCGGAAAGCAAAAACTGCGTGCCAACACTCGATAGCAACGCGCTAAAGTACACGTCGGTTGTCACAGTCTGCGCGGATAGTCCTCCAGCGACATCGGAACCGATCGCGTGCGCCCAGTGGGAGTACTGGTGCTCAGCCTTCAGCTGGGGCGCTTCTATGTCGCCTACTGATGACGCTCGTTAGAAGCAGGGTAGGATGGTGGCGCGGTGTTGTAACCGGCATTGACAATCGCACACACCCCAGCTGGAGTTAAGAGGCTTCCGTTGGGGCGATCTCATGTCAACAGGGTGCGATGTTGCCACGGAGTGGGTGAGGGGCTTCACTTCACAAGGGCGGTAGATACCAGAAATCCTGCAATCCGCTGATAGAACACAGGGTAGAAGATGTGGGATGCTATCGTGGTCTTGAGCCTTAGCTTGCCAATTTGATTGGCTGCGGCTCCCGCAGCATGTAGCCACGGCCCCAGACCGTCTCGATGTAGTCCCTGCCACCTGAGACTTCCGCGAGCTTCCTGCGCAACTTACAAATGAACACGTCGATGATCTTGATCGCTGGTTCATCCATGCCGCTATACAGGTGATTGAGGAGCATCTCTTTGGTCAGCGTGCTGCCCTGGCGCTGAGCCAGAAACGCCAGGATCTTGTACTCCATGCCCGTCAGGTTCACCCGACGGCCTCCGACCTCAGCCTGCTGAGCCTGAGGGTTGATCGTCAGATCGCCGCATTGCAGGACGGCTTCGGTCTGATCGGACGAGCGGCGAATGATGGCCTGCATGCGGGCGATGAGTTCGTCCTTGTGAAACGGCTTGGTGAGGTAATCATCGGCGCCATAGCCGAGGCCTCTGACCTTGTTCTGGATCCCGTCTAGGCCTGAGAGGATCAGGACAGGCGTGCTCACCTTGGCAAGCCGCAGCTGCTGGAGGACATCGTAGCCTGACATGTCCGGGAGATTGAGATCGAGCAGGATGATGTCATAGTCCGGGAGCCGGCCGAGATCGACGCCGTGCTCGCCTAGATCGGCCACCGAAATCTGGACATTGAGGCGCTGGAGCATGAGTTCAATGCTCTGCGCGACAGAAATGTCATCCTCAATCAGCAACACGCGCATCTCACCACCTCCCAGAGACCGCAGCTAATGTGAGGGAAGTATGCTCAACGAGGAGTTAACGCCGATGGCACGGTGACGCTTTCATGGCGCCGACCCTGTTCCAAGGGCAAAGAGACTCAGCCAACTAAGTAATCTCGCATAAGCAAAATTCCGGAAAGAAGTCGCACTGCGCGCTCGCCACGCTATGACGCAGCCTTACGCTGGCCGACGTCCTCCTGTCAGGCGTAGGCCCCTGTCAGTTTCTGTCGCTTTCAGCTGGTCGAAGTTCAGGTTGCCCAGCTTCCACGACTGCAGCACTACGGTGGCCCCTCTAATCGCTTTTGGCCTCACCCCGCCCTTGGTTGTACGTTCGATGGTCAGCACCTTGCCGCTCCAGTCGAGCACCAGGCGGTCCTCCGGACCAAAGCCAGCCTGGTCCCACAACGCTCGTGGCAGGCGGATGATGGTGTAGAACCGATCCGAGCGCTTGGCATCAGGAATCGACTTGACCACGACAGCAGCAGAGCCCGCCTGAGGCAAACGTGGTAGGTTCCTCTTGGGACGTTGGCCCTGCTTGGGTGACTTCTTCGGCTCCGCCGCTGCCGGCGCGGGTTCTGCTTCCGGACCAACCGCTTGGTCCACATCTTGCAAAAGATTAAGCTGCAGGGCGGGCGGATCCTCAACACCCCTCGTTTTGGTGGACAGCTTCATGGTCTCCCCGGCAGGGGTGGGAACGCTCGAGATCAGTTGCACCGCGTTAGCAACCTGCCGCAGGCTTCCGGAGATCCCCTCAGCCGACTGCACCACCAGAGGCGTCAGACGCGCCATGGCCTCGATCTGCTGCGTACCCAGAGAGACCAACTTGCCCATCTGCTCCGCCATAAGGTCCATCGTAGCGCGAAGGCCTTTCAGTTCCTCGGCCATTCCTGTCAGCGCCTGTTCTACCTCGCGCGATAGGGCAGGGGCAGGTGCGGCCTGCTGGGGTGCGTCCACAACTGGCGGGCGGACGGCCAGCACGGGCTTGGGGCGAAACACCTCTTGTGCGAGCGCGTCGGGCTTGCCCAGATGGCGCGCGAGGATATCAGCGGTGTCCCTGGACCTCTTGTCCGCAGCCGGTGTCGGGCGATCTGAATGGTTCCCGCTCTCTGGTGACCTGTGACGCTGAACTTCCCGCTGGCGAGGCGGCTGAGCCTCGCGGGGTTTTGCCAGACAAGCCGAACACAGATCATGGGCGCGATCGCGGGCGAGAAGCCAACCGCGGTCCTTGAAGTAGCCCTTGACGACATCGTCACCGACAGACGTGCTCGACTCGTAGGTGTCCGTCTTGTGGCATCCCGAGCAATAGGTGGTGAAGCGGTACTTGGAGGGAGCGCCACCGGTACGGGTGATCTGCGGCTCGAACTGACGTGCGATGCCGGGCATCTGGCAAATCCTGATCGTTCAAATAAGGTCTCCGAGCCAGGCAAGAAACTGCGTTCTGGACCTGCCTGCCCTGGAGAAGGCTGGGGAATGGGCCAGGACCTAGCATCTCTCTCGGCAAACTTCAAACAGTCGATCCGGGCAGCCTCACTCGTGTGAACGGGGTGGAACTGGTACCCTTCCCAGCTTGGCTCAAGCCGTTACTGTCTGGGGACGTCCCTAGATTATCGAGATGCCGACAGATGTGGGAGACGGCGGAGGTTGAGATGACAGAGAGCTTTCAGGGCGGAGGCATCACTGGCCGAGGCGACGCCGAGAGTATAGCTATTCAAGTCCTGAATTTCATTGTCGCGGATGTCGATCGGATCATCCAGTTCCTGAACGTGACTGGCCTTCAGCCTGAGACCATCCGCGCTTCGGCGCAATCATCGCAGTTCCTGCTCGGCGTCCTCGAGTACGTGGCAAAGGACGATGAATTGCTGAAAGCGATTGATCAAGGGCTGAAGATCCGGCCGACTGCGATCCTAGCCGCCATTATGCATCTGTCGCCGGAGCCCGAGGCTAAGACGTCGGACAAGAAGGTTGACGTAGCCCCTCAATTGCCAAGGCGCAACCTGTTCCACTGAAGTGGCTGTCATCCAGCTAACGGTTTTAGCTTACTCCCGATAAAGAGTACTTATTGGGAGTAAGAGCAGTGGCTCGTATCTCCTGGAGGAATCTACCTGCCAGTTGTAAGGGGTGAAAGAAGACTCGCAGAGGGGTTATTGCGTTGCCGAGGCCGTGTGGGTTCGCAAAGCCTGTAGAGTCGCAGTTCCCAGTTTGCCTGTGACAGGAGGACCTTTGGTTCGTTCAAAGGCTTCAACCGCCTTGCGAGTAGAGGGGCCAAGTGTCCCATCAGCTTTGAGTTTTCCGTACCCAAAATCAACGAGCACTTCCTGCGCCGCACGGATCTCCTTCTTAGAAAGGCGAACTGATGATGTCGTGCTGGCTGCCCGGCTTTCCGTTGTCGCAATGGGCTGATCTGACGGTCCAGTGAGCTGAAGGCGGGCCTGCTCAATCGCTTGACTCACGGTTGATCGCAGGGAGTCCAACTGCTGGAGTTCTTCGGTGGCTGCCTCAATCCGCTTCAGTGTCGTGTTCAGATCTTGGCCTGCCAGAATCCTCCGTTCATTGTCCTTCGCCAGTTGATCACGCTCCGCTGTGACGGTCTCAATCTGCTGTCGCAGATTTAAAATCTCGCTCTGGAGCGCGTGGTCTTCAGAACTCTTGGATAGGACTGAGTACACGAATAAACCAAAGCCGATCGCCGTAGCAGCCAGGAGACCTGTTCCTGCTGTACTGAGCTGTACCCGAGCGTAATTTCGTACATAGCTCATGTTCTTACCCGCGGATTGTTAGCTGACTCTCGGAGAGCGTTGTGTGCTCAGATCATCTCCGCAATGGGTCTAGCTTGTGACGCAATTGAGACTGTATAGGACCTTTGGCTTCGCAGGGTTAATCAAATGCAAACTTGAGCCGTTAATTGCTATTGGCAGACTGCTTGATGCAGGATGCGCTGGAGAGGACTGTATCGCTGTGCACTATTCTATCACCCGGGCTAGGGATACCCAGCTATTCGCATTCCAGTGATCAAGGTCTAAGGGTTGAGTCAGTGTCGGCAGACGATTTAACGTTTCGGTACGGAGTTTAGCACATCGTCAACCGTGAGCCCAAGAAGCAGAGCACTCCAGCACCACGCATTTTGTTTTGAGTGCGCATTCTCACCACCCTCATCCGCCTCTTCGTCTGTGCGGCACTAAAGCGTTCCTCCTTGAGGTGCCATAGTGGGAATGCATGGTTGCTCGTCCCAATAACTGGGTATTTACCTGCCGCATCCAGAGTGTGGGTGTGACGGGCCGACCCACTGCGACATTTGCGAGCTTTGTTAGTATCCATGCGTAAGATCCCCATGCCGAACGATTATCTCCCGTCCGCAATCCGGACCGAGGATGGAGTTCCAAGGAGATCGCATAAGAGTGATGCCTTGCCATTCCAAGGTATGAACAGCGGAACCAGCACCAACTGGGAGGAGCCGTGGCTGGCTATGGGCCAAGCCGAGCCTGGTTGGTGGCAGGCATTCGCGATCGACCAAGGCGTGCGGTCCACGCGCACCCCCGACAAGTTCATCAGGAAGTCACCGGAAACGAACGTGTTCGACCTTCCAACGGGCGAACTGATAAATGCGGATCGGTTGGCCGAAGTTGTACTGAACAGGCCCGAGGACGAAATCCACAAGCGCATTGAAAGACTTCGCGCCGCCATGGAGGCTCCGCCGGTCAAGACCTTCGCCCAGAAGGCGCAAGAAACCATGCAGCCGCTAGCTGCTCCCTCCTTGGCGCAGCGCGAGATGGCGGACGTTCCGAGACAAGTTGAACCGCCCTCGACATCTAAGGCGCCCGATGTTCAGAGTCTCGTCTCTAGGGTTGTCGAAAGGGTTTCCCAACCCGTCCCGGAGCCCCAGATCACTGTCCTCACCATGCCGTCCACGATGTTCGTTCCGTCGGCCTTCCAGTCGGCCCTGTACCGCATCGACGTCTCCCTGAAGCACCTGCTAATCCCTCCAGTTGACGCAGTCGCCGACGAACGGGAAACCTCCGAGGTGATGGAGCCCGAGGTCATCGCTTTCGACGAGCATTCGGAACTGGAAGTAGGCGAGGGTGCCGCCGATCTCTTGCAGCTGCAATCCCGAGACGGGTGCATGGCGGCGCGGCAGGAACTAAGTCAGCAATCTGGGGAGACCAGTGATCAAACCTGCATCAGCATCAATGACGCTTGTGAGATAGCTGAAACCGCCGGAACCAAGAATGGGGTTCTGGATGCCGTGGATCAAGAGGTCGCGACCTTCGCGCTTGGTGAGGATGGTATTGGAGAAGTCGCGCAAGTCCTCGAGGACATGAGCTCCGACGTGGAGGAGGATCAGGCAGAGGAAGTCGACCTTGGATACCTCACCCTGTGCGGAGAGGATATTGCTGGCATCCAGACCACGTTGAGAGCCAAGGGGAAGGTCGCCTTGCGACACGCGTTGGACGCTCCAGCGATTGAGGAAGCCGCCATCGTCGAGGAGGCCACTTCCATTCCGGAGAGTGCCTCAATCAAGAGTAGACTTGCCGTCGCAGGTGAGTTGTCGGAGCACGTGCTGGAAGTGCATCTTGAATTGGATGCTGCCGCTGCTGTCGAGGTAATAGAGGCTGCGCACGAAGTCTTACCTGAGGCAGTGATGATCCCGGGGCAGGATGCGGAGATCGACGCCTCCATAAAGGAGGCTGCCGTCGGGCCGGAGTTCGTTATGCTGCCCCCTCCTGCGCTGCCCCAACGTTCTGGGTACGCCTCTTATCAGCTTCCTTCCATTGAGCTTCTTGCCCAGACGCCGCAGCCGGAGGGGGAGGTCCTGACCGAAGATATTCTCGAGGAAAGAGCCGGACGTGTGGAAAAGGTCATCCGCGACTTCGGCGTGAAGGGCGAGGTCATCCACGTGCATCCGGGACCGGTGGTCACGCTCTACGAGCTCGAGCCCGCTCCAGGTGTCAAATCTTCCCGTGTCATTGCGCTCTCGGAAGATATCGCCCGATCCATGAGCGCGGTCTCCGCCCGTGTCGCGGTGATTCCAGGCCGCAACGCCATCGGAGTCGAGCTGCCCAACCAGCAGCGCGAGACGGTTTACCTGCGCGAAATTCTGGAGTCGGAGGAGTTCAGGAGTTCAACGCATAAGTTGCCCCTGTGCCTGGGCAAGACCATTGGCGGCGAGCCCGTCATCGCCGATCTGGCCCGCATGCCCCACCTGCTGGTGGCCGGCACCACCGGGTCGGGCAAGTCGGTGGCCATCAACACCATGATCCTGTCCTTGCTGTATCGCTTCACACCGGAGCAGTGCCGCCTGATCATGGTCGATCCCAAGATGCTCGAGCTCTCTGTCTATGACGGCATCCCGCATCTGCTCACTCCCGTGGTCACCGACCCCAAGAAGGCGATCATTGCCTTGCGGTGGGCGGTGAGAGAGATGGAGGATCGCTATAAGAAGATGGCGAAGCTCGGTGTGCGCAACATCGATGGCTTCAACGCCCGGGTGGTCGAGGCCAAGGCGAAGGCCGAGACCATCACGCGCACGGTGCAGACCGGCTTCGACCGCGAGACCGGCGAGGCGATCTACGAGGACGAGGTGATGGATCTCGATCCCTTGCCCTACATCGTGGTGATCGTCGACGAGATGGCCGACCTGATGATGGTGGCCGGCAAGGAGATCGAAGGGGCGATCCAGCGCCTGGCCCAGATGGCGCGCGCCGCCGGCATCCACGTGATCCTGGCCACCCAGCGCCCGTCGGTGGACGTGATCACCGGCACGATCAAGGCGAACTTCCCGACCCGGATCTCGTTCCAGGTCACCTCGAAGATCGACAGCCGCACGATCCTGGGCGAGATGGGCGCCGAGCAGCTCTTAGGACAAGGCGACATGCTGTACATGGCCGGCGGCGGGCGGATCACGCGCGTGCACGGGCCGTTCTGCTCGGACGAGGAGGTCGAGAAGGTGGTGGCGCATCTCAAGCGCCAGGGCCGGCCGCAGTACCTGGAGGCGGTCACGGCCGAGGAGGACGAGGGCGGGGCGGCTCCCGACGCGGCCGTGTTCGACCAGGGCGAGTTCGGGGCGCCGGGCGGGGACCTGTACGACCAGGCGGTGGCGGTGGTGCTGCGCGACAAGAAAGCCTCGACCAGCTACATCCAGCGCCGCCTCCAGATCGGCTACAACCGCGCCGCCTCGCTCATGGAGCGCATGGAAAACGAGGGCATCGTCGGACCCGCCAACCACGCCGGTAAACGCGAAATTCTGCTTGAAACTCCGGGCATGGGAGAGGATTAAGGCGGTCTCGGAACCTTGGCCGCGGCCCTGCGTCATTCCTGGGCCATTCCCAATGGCCGGGCAGCGTCCATGATGATGGTCCGAAGGAGACCGATTCGGATGCGTCCCGTCCTTCTTGCCGGCCTGGTGACGGCGCTCATCGCGGGCGCCCTGCCGGCCGTGGCCCAGACGGTTCCGATCGACCTGTTCCTCCCGCCCGTCCGTCCGATGGCCGCGCAGGGCTTCGGCCCGTCGCTCCCGCATCTGCCGACCGCCTCGTTCCACCGGGCGACGCCCGCAGCGGCCGAGACCCAGCCGTCCCGCCCGGTCATCCCGAGGCCGGCCAATGCGGAACAGGTCCTGGCCGTCACCGCGCCGCTCCCGCCGAGCCGCCCCGCGACCGCGGATCCCCGCCACACGCCCGAATCGGAGCCCGTCGTCATCGCGTCCCGGCCGGTGGTTGCCGCGGCGACGCCCGTGGCCCTGCGCCAGCCGCTGCCGAACGGCGAGGTGGTGGCGCGGGCGAATGCCTATTTCACGAACCTGACCACCCTGGTGGCCGATTTCACCCAGATGGGCGGCGACGGGCGCCGGCAGGGCGGCACCCTCTATCTCCAGCGCCCCGGCCGGGTGCGGTTCGAATACGATCCGCCCGCCACCCTCGAGGTGATCGCCGACGGACGCTCGGTCGCCGTGCGCGACCGCAAGCTCGCGACGCAGGACCTCTATTCCATCTCGCAGACGCCGCTGAAATTCCTGCTGCGCGAACAGGTGAATCTCGGCCAGGACATCCGGATCACGGGCATCGCCAGCGACGGCGACGGCGTGCGCATCAGCCTGGAGGATTCGTCGACGCTCGGCGGAACCTCGCGCATCGTCCTCGTGTTCGACGGCCAGGTGGAGACCCTGAACCAGTGGCGCATCGTCGATGCGCAGGGCTTCCAGACGGTGGTGATGCTGGGCAAGAGCGAGCGCGGCCGCCGCATCGACCAGGATCTGTTCAAGATCCAGTACGACATCCTCGTCGGCGGGAACAAATGAGGCCGCCGTGGATGTGACACTCTCGGCGTTATGGCCGGGCCTGTCCCGGCCATCTCGATATGGAAAAGCGCCGCGCCTTACGGAATCGGGATCACCGGCACAAGGCCGGTGATGCCGAGGGGCTGTTATTTCCGGTGATCGTCGCCCTTCCCTCGGGCCGGAATCTGTCGTAGCCGAAGGGGATCTTCCGAAGGGCTTCCTCCCGTGCAACTGACCGTCTCGACCTGGAACATCAATTCCGTTCGCCTGCGCATCGACCAGGTGGGCCGCTTCCTGAAGGAGCGCCGCCCCGACATCCTGTGCCTGCAGGAGACCAAGTGCCCGAACGACAAGCTGCCCCTGAAGGACCTGCAGGCCTTCGGCTATCCCTTCGTGGTCCATATGGGCCAGAAGGGCTACAACGGGGTCGCGATCCTGTCCCGCTACCCGTTCTCCGAGACCGGCGTGATGGAGATGTGCGGGCGCCAGGACGCGCGCCACATCACCGTCACCCTGAGCCGGGAGGCCAAGGCGGCGGCCGGCCTGACGATCCATAACTTCTATGTGCCGGCCGGCGGCGACATTCCCGATCCGGAGCTCAACGAGAAATTCCGGCACAAGCTCGACTTCATGGCCGAGATGCGCTCCTGGGGCGGCCGCGCGAAGCCGACCTCCGGACCGGCCATTCTCGTGGGCGACCTCAACGTGGCGCCCCTCGAGCACGACGTGTGGAGCCACAAGCAGCTCCTCGACGTGGTGAGCCACACCCCGGTCGAGACCGCAATGCTGGAGGAGCTGCGCCAGGAGGCGGAGTGGATCGACGCCATGCGGATCCTGCGGCCGGAGCCGGAAAAGATCTATTCCTGGTGGAGCTACCGCTCGCCCGACTGGGCGGCCGCCGACAAGGGCCGCCGCCTCGACCATGTCTGGCTGTCGAAGGGCCTGCAGGGCACCCTGCGCTCCATCGACGTGACCCGGGAGACCCGCGGCTGGGAGCGTCCCTCGGACCACGCCCCCGTGACGGCCGTGCTGGAGCTGTAGAAAAGCCGCCCTGCCCGTCGCCCTTTGACACCTTTTTAACCGGTTTTTGCGAAGGCTTCTGCACGACTTTCCCTAAGGTAAATACCCGTGCAGTTCCTCGCCAACCGGAAGCTTTCCCACCTCACGACGGCCGCCATGGTGGCGTTCGTCGTTGTGACCGCCGCCGCGCTCTTCGCGGTCGTCTCCCTTCAGACCCGCCAGGACGTCGAGACCAAGGCGCTCGCCCAGCTGCAGTCCAACGTGCGGACCTTCGTGGGCATCCTGCGCGGCTCCATCGACAGCCTGAGCGTGAAGAAGGACGCCGCCGGGGCGGTCACGGGCATCACGGTGAACGACGACGCGGTGTTCTACAGCGACGAGCTCGCCGACCGCA